>CAZFWW010000040.1:0-10842 GCA_964522645.1 uncultured Mycoplasmatales bacterium | reverse complement strand
GCAAATAATGGATTTTCAGTTGTTGTACCAATCAGAAAAATACTATCTTTTTCTAAGTGTGGTAATAGGTAATCTTGCTTTTTTTTATCTAAACGGTGAATTTCATCCATAATAATGACAATTTTTCCATGCATTTTTTGCATGTTAATAACTTCTTTAAGTTCATTAATGCTCATTGTTGCAGCATTTAATTTAAAGAACGTAATATTAAGACTAGTTGCAATAATTTGAGCTAAAGTTGTTTTCCCAATTCCGGGATTACCATATAAAATCATTGAACAAGGTTTTTGATGATTAATAATTCGTGCAATTGGTTTGTCGGTATCCACTAAGTGAGACTGACCAATATAACTATCTAAGTTCATTTTTCTCCTAAGTTTAAAAAAATGAATTCTTTTGAATTCATCTTAAATTTTTCATAATTAATTTGTGTTTTCAGTTTCGTTTTCGGTTTTGTTATCATTATTTTCAGTTGTAGTTTCTGCTGTTTGTGCTTCTGCATTTTTACTTTTAATGTAATTACTTGTATAAATATAAGCGTTAAAAAATAACGGACCTATAAATAATAAAATTGCAATAATAGCAAAAACCTTTTTAGTATTTTTTCTTTTTTTCATGATTTTCCTCCAATTAAATTTTTAATTTTTTAACTTGATATTTTGTAATCATTGACCAAGCAAATAATATGATTATAAATAAAATGATTGCTTGTTGATTAATTGTTGCAACAAATATTCCTACTAAGGGTCCAGCAACAGTAATTGGTAATCCAGTGTAATAGTCAATGGTTTCATTACCAACTGAACGAGTTTTAGTTGCAGAAAAACGCGCCAATCGATAAATGCCAGCCCAAACAAAAAAGCAGCTAGCGATTAATAAACTAATTTGATAATCACTGGCAAATTTAATGTAAGTCATAATTAATGATGGGGCAACCCCAAAATTAATTAAGTCGCAAAGTGAATCCGTCACTTCTCCAAAAATATGGGCTTCTTGAGTATCTTCACCATACATTCGAGCAAATTTCCCATCAAACATATCCATGATTGCCGCCAATATAATTGCTAGTGAAATTATTTGTACATTATAAGAATAAATACTCATAATAACAATAACTACTGAACTCCATGAAATTATATTTCCTAAGTTTTTCTTCATTATATTCTCCTAACATAAATTATAGCATATATTTAAATGGAATCATGGAAAAATTGGTACGATTTAATGAATTATAGTAACAAATGGAATTTAGCTTAAAAAAAAGAAGAAGAATTTAAGATAATTTTGTGAGTAATTTGTTTAGGGATAAAAAAGCAAAATAATAATAAATATTCAAAATATTGCAGCAAGTAAATCCAATTAAAGAGTAAAAAAACTTGAATTTAGCATTAAATTAATATATTATAACTTTTTTGATAAATTTTTTGATATAATTATGCTAGTAACATTTTTAAGGAGTACAATGAAAAAAATCAAGAGATTATTCGATATTGATAAAAAGTATTTAAAAAAATACTCACAATTAGCAAGTGAAGTATTAAATTTAGAAGAAGAGTATCGAAATTTATCAAACAAAGAACTACAAGCAAAAACTGCAGAGTTTATTGAAAGACTAACAAATGGGGAGACAATTGAAGATATTAAAGTTGAAGCATTTGCAACGGTTAGAGAAGCAGCTTATCGAACGACTGGAATGCTACCGTTTGAGGTTCAAATAATGGGTGGTTTTGCTTTACTTGATGGAAACATTGCCGAAATGAAAACGGGGGAAGGAAAGACCTTAACATCTACATTACCTGTATACACAATGGCTCTTGCCAAAAAAGGAGTACATGTAATTACAGTAAATGAATACTTAGCATCTCGTGATGAGAAGGAAATGGGTGTTGTATACGAATTTTTAGGAATGACAACAGGAATTAACTTACGAGAAATGACAGTTGAAGAGAAAAAAGCCGCATACAATGCAGATGTAACTTATACAACTAATAGTGAATTAGGATTTGACTATTTACGTGATAACATGGTTATGACACGTGAGGCACGTGTACAACGTGGACTTGTAAATGCGATAATCGATGAGGTCGATTCAATTTTAATCGATGAGGCTAGAACACCACTTATTATTTCGGGAAGTGAGAAGAAATCTCATAATATGTATCGTCAGGTAAATGCATTAATTTCAAATTTTCAAGAAGAACGTGATTATACAATAAACGTTAAGGATAAAGCAGCAAATTTAACAGAATCAGGAATCGAAAAAATTGAACATACATTTGGTTTGAAAAATTTATATGATGTGGAAAATTCAGTAATTACTCATGCAGTAAATCAAGCCCTTCATGCAAATGCGATTATGGAAAAAGATGTTGATTATGTTGTACAAGATAATCAAGTAGTAATCGTTGATCAATTTACAGGACGTACAATGGAAGGTCGTGTATATTCAGATGGATTACATCAAGCAATTGAAGCTAAAGAAAATGTAACAACGCAAAAAGAAACAAAAACAATGGCAACAATTACATATCAAAATTTCTTTAGATTATATAATAAACTATCAGGAATGACGGGAACGGCAAAAACTGAGGAAGAAGAATTCCAAAAAACATATTCAATGGATGTTGTACAAATTCCAACAAATAGACCTGTTATTCGTCGTGATAATGATGATATGTTATTTGCAACAAAAGCAGCAAAGCAAAAATATATGTTAAATTTAATTAAAGAGCGTCATGAATTAGGACAGCCAATTTTAATTGGTACTGTTGCAATTGAATCAAGTGAAGAAATTTCTAATTTCTTACGTGAATCACGAATTAAACACCAAATCTTAAATGCAAAGCATCACGAACAAGAAGCAGAAATTATTGCTAATGCTGGTCAAAAAGGTGCAGTTACAATTGCAACAAATATGGCAGGACGTGGTACCGATATTAAACTTGCAGAAGAAGTAAAAGATTTAGGAATGCATAAAAATGAAATTACCGGAATTGAAGAACAAGTTGGAGGTTTATTAATTATCGGTACAGAACGTCATGAGTCACGTCGTATTGATAATCAATTACGTGGACGTAGTGGACGTCAAGGAGATGCAGGTGAAAGTTTCTTCTTCATTTCATTTGAAGATGACTTATTACGTCGTTATGCTGGAGAACGTGCTCAAAAAATCTTACAAACATTAGGTGCTGGTGACGAACCAATTTCGCAATCAATGTTAACTAAGCGTGTTGCTTCATCTCAAAAACAAGTAGAAAGTGTTAACTATGATATTCGTAAGACACTACTTAAATATGATGATGTATTACGTGAACAACGTGAAGTAATGTATTCACAGCGTGATTATGTAATTGATAGTGAAAACATTGTTGATGAAACACGTAAAATTATTAATTCATACATTGAAAACTTAGTAAAATATCATATTGATCGTGATTCAATTGAAACACTAAATGAAATTGTTAATGCTAACTTAGTGAAAAAACCAATTGAATTAGATAAATCAGGTGATGTTTTAGCACAAATTAAGCAATTAACGGATGCAGAGTTTGATGAAAAAGTTCTAAAACACGGTGAAGAAGTAATGCATGAATACTGTAAAACAGTTATTATTAAAGTAATGGATGAAGCATGGATTAATCATATTGATGAAATGCAAGTCTTACGTGAATCAGTAGGTTTACGTGGTTATGGACAAATCGATCCATTACAAGAATATCAACGTGATGGTCGTGAAATGTTCTCAGACATGATTGATTCAGTTGAAGCAGAAATGGTTAAATTCATCTTAAAAGGAGAATTACAAACAAGAGCACAACGTGAAGCAATGATGGCAAAATTACGTTCTGAACATGCAAGAACAGTAGCAAAACGTAAAGAAACAATTGTTAATAAAGAAGAAAAAGTTGGACCAAATGAACCATGTCCATGTGGTAGTGGTAAGAAATATAAAAAATGTCATGGGTCACCAACTGCATAATGGAAATTTATGAATTAAAAAAAGGACTTAGCAAACTAGAGGAAAATTTTTCCTCTTTAATTGTTAAAGTAGATTTAGAAAAATTAAGTAAAGAATTGGGAGAATTAAACGCTAAAGTTAATGCTCCCAATTTTTGGGATAACCCGAAAAAAGCAGCAAATATTACCAAAAAACAACAAAGTATTCAAAAATTATTAACAAAAACGAAAGAAATAGAAAGTAAAATTGAAGAATTTCAGTTTGTAATTGAAATGCATGAACTTGGAGAGTTGAGTTTAGAAGAAGCAAATTTGGAATATGAAGAATTGATTACAGAGTTTACTCAATTTGAAATAGCAATTTTACTTAGTGGTGAATATGATGATAATAATGCCATTTTAGAAATTCACCCAGGTGCCGGTGGAACTGAATCACAGGATTGGGCAAATATGCTTTATGATATGTATATGAAGTATTTTAAATCATCAGATTATAAAGCGACAGTCTTAGATTACCAAGTTGCTGATGTAGCAGGAATAAAGTCAGTTACAATTGAAATAAGTGGAGAAAAAGCCTATGGTAAATTACGTGGTGAAAATGGAATTCACAGGTTAGTTAGAATTTCTCCATTTGATTCAAGTGCTAAACGCCACACATCATTTGCCTCAGTTAAAGTGATGCCAGTAATTGAAGAAAATGAGGATATTGAAATTAATGATTCGGATTTAAAGATTGATGTCTATCGTTCATCAGGAGCAGGAGGACAAAGTGTAAATACAACTGATTCAGCTGTAAGAATCACCCATTTACCATCAAAAATTGTTGTAACATGTCAAAATGAACGTAGTCAAATTCAAAATCGTGAACAGGCAATGAAAATTTTGATTGCTAAATTGACCGAGTTAAAATTACAAGAGCAGCGTGAAGAAAAAGCTCGACTTGCTGGAGTTGAACTATCAAATGGATGGGGTAGTCAAAAACGTAGTTATGTACTGCATCCGTATAAAATGGTTAAAGATCACAATACCAACTATGAGTCATCACAAGCAGAAAAAGTGCTTCAAGGAAATATTGAAGAGTTTCTTTATCACAATTTACTTGATAGTAATGAAGAATAAACCAGAAGAAGTAGCCAATTAATGTGGCTATTTTCTTTTGATTCACCTTCTAAATAAATAACGCACTAAAAATAAGTGCAGAAAATTTGACAAAAACTTTTGGTTGTGATATCATTGAAATGTGGAGGTAGAAATGAAGATAGAAAATTTAAAGAAATATGCAATTAATATTAATGAAAAAGCAAGAGCAAATAAACTAGATTTAGTTATTGGTCGTGAAAATGAAATTAGTAGTATTATTCGAATTCTTTCACGTAAGTCGAAGAATAATCCAATTCTAATCGGACAACCGGGAGTTGGTAAAACGGCAATAGTTGAAGGACTAGCATTAAGAATAATTAATAATGATGTACCGAGTGTACTAAAGGGAAAAGAAATCTATGCACTTGATTTAGGAGCACTTGTTGCTGGTGCAAAATTTCAAGGTGAATTTGAAGAGAGATTAAAATCAGTAATGGAAGAGGTGAGTAGTAACCGAGATAAAATTATTTTATTTATTGATGAAATACACATGATTATTGGTGCGGGAAAAACAAGTGGGAGCATGGATGCAGCCAATTTGTTAAAACCGATGCTAGCACGTGGTGAATTAAACTGTATTGGAGCAACTACATTAAATGAATATCGTGAAAATATTGAAAAAGATTCAGCGTTTGAACGTCGCTTCCAGAAAATTATTGTGCATGAACCATCGCAAAAAGAGGCATTGACAATTTTACGTGGTATAAAAAACGGATTTGAGACTTTTCATCAAGTTAAAATTACAGATGAAGCATTAGTAACAGCTGTAGAAGCATCATCGCGTTATATTTCTGATCGTTTTTTACCAGATAAAGCAATTGATTTAATTGATGAGGCGAGTGCAAGCTTAAATGTCCAATTAAACTCTGAACCTGAAGAGTTAGAAAAGTTAAAACGAGATCGATTTAACTTAGAAGTTGAACGTAAATCACTTAAAAATGAAAAAGGACAAAAAGAAGCAGTTAAAGAATTAGATTACGAAATTAATATGTTAGCAGGAGAAATCAAGTTATTAGAGGAAAAGTGGAAAGCAGAGCAAAAAAAGCAAAAAGATTTAAATAAAAAAGCCGTTAAGTTGCGTGAAGCAAAAATAAAACTGAGTGAGGCAAAAAATAATTTAGATTATGAAACAGCAGCTAAGTATGAATATGACATTATTCCAAAATTAGAAAAGGAACTTGCAAATGAACCTGAAATTAATGATGAGGAACGTTTATTAAATAATATTGTTGATAAACAAAGTATTTATAATATCATTGCTCGATTAACAAATATTCCGTTAGAAAAGTTAGTAAAAACCGAAAAAGAAAAGTTATTACAATTAGAAAGAAAATTTGGAGAGCGAGTAATTGGTCAAACTGAAGCAATAAAATGTGTAAGTGATGCAATTATCCGTAGTAAAGTTGATTTAAATGATCCAAACCGCCCAATTGGTTCGTTCTTATTTTTCGGACCAACAGGTGTTGGGAAAACCGAAATTGCTAAAACAATTGCAAATGAATTAATGGATGATGAAAATAAGATTATTCGAATTGATATGAGTGAATATATGGAAAGTCATGCGGTTGCAAAATTAATTGGTGCTCCGCCAGGTTATATTGGTTATGAGCAAGGTGGATATTTAACAGAGATGGTGCGTCGTAATCCATATTCAGTTGTTCTGTTTGATGAAATAGAAAAAGCTCATCCAGAAGTATTAAATATATTATTACAAATTTTAGATGAAGGTAAATTAACAGATTCGCGTGGAAATGAGATTAACTTTAAAAACACAATTATTGTAATGACAACAAATATTGGTTCAGCTCGAATTTTAGATAATCCTGAAATAACACTTGATGAATTAAGAAGCGAAATTTTAAGGTATATTAAGCCGGAAATTTATAATCGAATTGATACTGTAATTAAATTCAATCCATTATCAAAACAAGATTATTACCAAATATTTGCGTTACAACTAGAAAAATTAAAGAGCCGTTTAAGTATTGCCCATCAAATTGAATTGAATTGGACAGATGAAGCAATTGAACAAATGACAGATGAAGTTTATTCAAAAACATTTGGGGCACGTCCAATTAAGCGTTATATTCAAAGTGAAATTGAAAATAATATCGCTCGCGAAATCTTAAAACATGAAGAAATCAAAAAAATTAATTTGAAAAATGAGAATGCCAAAGTAAAGATATGTGTCGAATAATTTTCAATCTATTTAGAAATTTTTCTAAATAGATTTTTTTTGTGTTATAATTTGTTCATAAAGGAGAAAAATGAAAAATAATAAAATATTGATATTCCTGTTAATTATTCCTTATTTAATAGGTATAACTTTTTATCAACAATTACCAGATCAAATGCCGATTCATTTTAATATTAATTTAGAACCCAACCTTTATGCTTCAAAAGAGTTTGTTGTTATGGTAATGCCAACAATTTTCGCGGTTTTAAGTATATTAGCACTGCTTCTTTTAGAAAAAGAACGTGAAAATTACGGAAAGAATTTATTTATATTTTTAAAGTATTTGTTACCTTCAATTTCTAATGTCATAATTTTAATTTTAATTGGAACATCATTTGAAGTAGTGAAAAATGTAGGTGCTGCAACTGGGGTAATGGTTGGTGTAGTATTCATGATATCTGGAAATTATATGACAAAAACAAAAATTAACAAATATGTCGGATATAGAACCAAATCAACTCTTAATAACGAAATGATTTGGTATAAGGTTAACCGAATGGCTGGAATTATAATGTTATCATTTGGATTTTTAATTTTTGCAGTTTCTCTTTTTAAATATGATTGGTTGTGCTATAGTCTTATCATATTTGCAATTAGTATAATAATAATTCCTCTTTTATATATAAAAAAATTAAAGTCTAATTTGTAAATTAAAAAATGTAGTAAAAACGGATTTTGCAAGAAAATTTAAAGAAATAAGTGAGAGAAATGAATTAATAAAAGTATATTTAGGAGAAAAATGATATATGCAGAAACATTTAAAGCGTTATCAGTAAAAGTCCGTCGTGATATACTGGAAATGCTAAAAGATGGACCAATGTGTGCAGGTGAGATTGCAAGTGAATTTGAGATGACTGGAGCAACAGTTTCTTATCATCTATCACAACTAAAAAAAGCAGACTTGGTCTTTGAAACAAAAGATAAAAATCATGTTTATTATGAGCTAAACATTAGTATTTTTGAGGAACTAATTTTATATATAAAACAGTTCCAAGATCCAAATTAAAAAATAAGGAGAAATATGAAAACAATATATGATGCGAAAAAATTAGTAAAAAAATATAAAAATGGTGAAGAAGAATTATTTGCTTTAAATGACGTTAGCGTTCAATTTATCGAAGGTAAAATTAATACAATCCTTGGGCCAAGTGGTAGTGGTAAAACTACATTACTTAATATGTTAAGTGGACTTGATCAAGTAAATAGTGGTGAAATTTTATTTGAAGGTGACAACATTGCTGATATTAGTGAGAAAAAGAAAACACTATATCGACGTAATAATATCGGATTTATTTTTCAAAGTTATAATTTAATTTCAACATTAACGGTTCGTGAAAATGTTGAATTAGGACAAAAACTTAGTAAAAATCCGCTTAGTATTGAAGAAGTAATTGATCAAGTTGGATTAAATGAGCATATTAATAAATTCCCTCATCAATTAAGTGGTGGACAACAACAACGTGTCGCAATTGCAAGGGTTCTTGTTAAAAATCCAAAAGTAATTTTTTGTGATGAACCAACAGGAGCTTTAGATGAAAAAAGTGGACGTAATGTTTTAAAATTACTTCAAGACTTAAATCAAAAATATGGAACAACATTAATAATGGTTACACATAACGTAAATATTGCTGACATGTCTCACAAAGTAATATACTTTAATAGTGGGAAGATTGTGAAAGAGACAAATAATGATAATGTATTATCAGCAACAGAGATTGAGTGGTCATAATGGTTAATAAAATAGTTTTTAGGAGTCTGAAAAAAAATTGGAAATTATTTGGGTCGATATTTATTCTATTTACGATGGCAACATTAATTATTTCAATTAGTGATTTATCGTATAATAATTTAGACCGAAGTACAATTGCCTATCGTGAAAGTAGTAATCGTGAAGATTTTCGTGTTTATTATGGACAAGAATTAAGTGATGATGTTGAAGAAGCAGTAGCAGAAATCGAAGAAAAATATAATATTGAATCAGAAAATGTTTATTATAACCGTGAAGAACGTGGAGAATTATATGTATTAAATGTTTTTCAATATGATGAAAATCAAAAAATGAATAAGCTACAAATTGCAAAGGGGGAATTCCCTAAAAATAAAGGTGAAATTGCACTTACGGATGCATTTTTGGAGGCGAATGAACTTAAACTAGGTGAGGAAATTGAAGTTAATGGTGAAGACTATGAAATAGTGGGAACAGTGTACGCTCCTGAATATTCAATGGCTTTTGACATTCAAACAACAGGAATTTCACTAGGACCAGATAGTAAAGCCTTTGGTGCAGCATACTTAAATGAAGAGGACTTTGAACTTTCAAAAGAAGCAACTCATTATTATCGTATGCAATTTCAAGATGAATTAACTGCAGAAGAACAAAAAGAAATTAGAGAAAAAATTGCAACTGATTATACTATAGAAATTCCACTATTTGATAGTAACGGGCTGCCCCAAGTCAGTGCAACAGGTGAATTTTTAACAAAAGAAATTAATTTATTTCCATTTGTTAATCCAAGTAGTTTAAATATGACCTTAACGGCAATTGATCATGAAGCCCCAGCAAATAAAAAAATGTTTAATATTCTTGGAGCGATTATTATGGGACTTGCATTAGCTCTAACAGTGATTTTAATGAAAACAATTTTCAAATCTCAGCGTCGTGAAATTGGTATTTTAAAAGCAGAAGGGATTCGTAATAAAGAACTAAAAGTAAAATATTTATTATATTTATTTGGAGCTTTAGTCTTAGCACAAATTACTGGTTTGATAATGGCAACGTATATAAGTCCAATACTTGAACAAACATTCTTAGATTATTACTCTTTACCAGTAATTAGATCGTTTGATAGCGTATATGGACCATTAATTACGAAATTAGTTGTTGTTTTAATTGTTGTAATGTTTGCAGTATACTTTTTTGCGATAAGTCCGCAACTAAAGCAAAAGGTTTTAGTTTTAGTTAAAAATATTGATTCAGAAAAACCACCACGCTTAAATATCAGTAAATTTACAAAACGACTTAGTTTTGCTCGTAAATACCAAATTAATATTCTAATTAGAAATTTCTCTAAAACATTATTACTTTCATTTGGGGTGATGGTATCATCATTCTTATTACTGCAAGGAAGTTTAATTTTAAATGGTATTAATGATATTACAGAAGTATTTAATGATGGAACTTATACGTATGATTATATAGCGATTTATCCTGAATATCGTCCGGAGGAAACAGTTGATACATACTTACTTGTATCAACAAATGCAACTAATACTGATGAAACTAGTGTTGAATTAGAAGGATTTAATCCTGATACAGAGATGATGAATTTACGTACAATCAGCGGTCAGGAAGTTGAAAGAGAAAAATATAATGATGCTGTAATTAGTGATTATCTAGCACAAAAAATGGAATTAGAAATTGGAGATAAACTTGAAGTTATCAATCCATATCAACAAGATGAAACAATTGAGTTTAAAGTTTCTGAAATTGTTTCTGATCCAATGAATGC
>CAZFWW010000039.1:0-11917 GCA_964522645.1 uncultured Mycoplasmatales bacterium | reverse complement strand
GATATAATTTTACTGGAATATAAGTTTTTTCATATTGAATTGGTTTTTCATCAATGATTCGCAAGCGAATTATCTCAAATATTTCATCATCAGGATCAATTGCTAATGTATCAGTTAAAAATGTAGTGGCTTTAATACGTTTAAAAACAACAGTTTTATTTTTATAATTCAAATTACGAGAATTTAACTTAAAACCTGCCATTTTAATTTCATATTTTGAACGTAAGATTGCGGCTTTATTTTCAGAAATAAAAATCCCGCTTCCATGTTTTACAGTGATTAAATCCTCTTTTTCGAGTACTTCAAGCGCTTTTTTAATGGTAATAACACTTACATTATACTTTTTTGCAAAAGATTTAGTACTAGGAAGTTTTTTATTGGGGAATCTTTCCTTAATTATATCCTCACGAATCTCATTAACAATTTTTTTATACTTAAACATAATTTTGCTCCTTTATATTTGTATTATACCAAAAATAAAAATCTAATTTCCGGTATAAATATATATATGTTAAAATATGATTATATGAAACGGAGAGTAATGAAAAAAATCGGGGATTTATTAATTGTAATTTATCTAACAATAGCAATCAGTGATGCGATTAAATTGTATAATATTATTTTATTTTACGATAGTCAATCATTTATTGCATTTTATGTTGGGTGCATATTATTTTTCATCATTGCCCTAATGTATGAGTGGAAAACACTACAAAATCCCAAAATCCATTCACTGATTATTGCGACAATTCTATTTGGAATAAATCCATTATCAACACTTTTTACGACAATTGAATTTACAGTAATAAAATACCCAATTTATGTAAATGTATTTTTACTTATTTACTTAATGATTTCACAAGAAGGAGAAGACAATGAAGCAAAAAATAATATTTCTGGATATTGATGGTACACTTATAACTGATACAGAATTTGTTGATCAAAAAGTTATTGATAAAGTTGAAGAATTAAAAGCAAATGGTTGGTTAGTTGCCCTAGCAACAGGAAGAACTGTTGGCCAAGCAAATGATGTAATCAAGGCACTTGGAATTGAAAATGGAGTATTTGCTAATGGACAAACAATAATGCGAAATAACCAAATAATCTTCCAACATACGTTTAGTGATGAAGTTTCAAAAAATGTTTTTGGCTTAGCTAAAGCCTTTAAATTGAATTCTGGTTTTGTTACCCCAAATGGGATATATTTAGAAGCGGGAATTCGTGGTGCAGTAATTAAGCATAAATTAAGAAATTATCCATTTGGTGGTCTTAAATTAAAACGGATAACAACAGAAGATGTTCAAGGATTCTGGTTTTTTGCAGAAAAAGAATCAATTGAAGCGTTTCGAAAAGTAATTGATAATGATTTTAAAGTATTTCAGTATGGCGATAAATCAATCGAAGTTTTACCAAAAGAATACAATAAAATGAATGGTGCTCAAAGGTTCCTTAAAGAATTTTCTACGGAAGTATTTACGGTAACTATTGGTGATGGGAAAAATGATATTGAAATCTTTGAATTAGTTGATTTTTCGATCGCAATGGAAAATGCAGTTGATGAATTAAAAGCAAAAGCCAATCATATTACAAAATCAAATTATGAACATGGCGTTGCTCATGCAATTCAATTTTTAATGGATGAAGAATATTAAAAGAGGAATTTCCTCTTTTTTTGATGAAAGGATTAAATGAAGATATTACATACAGCCGATTGGCACCTTGGAAAAATTGTTAATGAATATAATCTATTATCAGAACAAGAGATTGTCCTTGAACAGATTATTAATTTAATTGAACAAGAAAATGTTGATGTGTTATTAATTAGTGGTGATGTTTTTGATCGTTCAGTAGCAAGTGCTAAAGCAATGAAATTATTTGATGAGACAATGATTAAGTTAATCGCAAGAGAAATTAAAGTAATTATTATTGGTGGTAACCATGATGGTTACGAACGACTTGAATATGCAAAGACAGTTTTTGCTCAAAATGGCGTTTATATTCAGGCAAATCATAATGAGTTATACCACAAAATTACAATTAATAATCACGACTTTTATTTAGTAAATTATTTTGATCCAACTTATATTAATAATATTGTTGATAGTGAAGAAATAAAGACTCATGATGAAGCATTCGGTGAGATTATTAAGAGTATCGAAAAAGAATTCAATCCAGATAATTACAATATCATGTTAGCACATGGTTATTTTAGTGGACGTGTAAATGATGAAGAAGAAATTAATTACGAAAATAGTGGTCTTGAGATTAGTGATAGTGAACGTCCACTTGCAATTGGTGGAACAGATATAATCGATGTTAGTATTGCTAAAATGTTTAATTACATTGCTCTTGGTCACCTTCATGGACGTCAACAAGTTCTTAAAGACAAGTGTTTTTATAGTGGGTCTATATATCCATATTCTTTTAGTGAGGTAAATCATAAAAAAGGTTGTTATGTAATTGATACTGACAATCAACAAATTGATTTTCATGAGTTTAAATTAGCCCGAAAACTTGTAGAGATAACGGGGAAATTTGAACAAATAATTGAAAATTACCAAAAGGAACCGGTATATGATTACGTTAAAATTAATTTGGATGAACATGTTCCGATTATTAATGTGGTGGAAAAGTTAAAACCAATTTTTCCGAATATAATGCAAATAACGTACAAAAAAAGTGACAATAACTCCCTTTCAGTATTGAATGAAGAAATTAATTTAAGTAGTGGTGTTGATAACTTATTCTTTGATTTCTTTACCGAGATTACAAAAAAAGAACTTGAACCAAATCAAGTAACAATAATTCAAGAAATAGTAGCAGAAATTAAAAAGGAGGAAAATAATGCGTCCGATTAAATTAGAGTTTAGTGCTTTTGGTCCTTATGTTAAAACCCAAATTATCGATTTTACGCAGTTTAGTAATGATAATTTATTTATGATTTCCGGGCCAACTGGAAGTGGTAAAAGTACTATTTTTGATGCGATTATTTTCGCTCTTTATGGTGAGAGTGCAATTGGTTCGCGTGATGCAAGTACATTTTTTAGTGATTTTGCAAAGCCCGGAACAAAATCATATGTAGATTTAATATTTGTTATTAAGCAAAAAGAATATCGTATTTGTCGTTATCCACGTCAATTTCGGGAAAAACTGCGTGGAACGGGATTAGTAACAGAAGAGCAAAAAGTAGAGTTGCATTTACCAACAGGTGAGATTATAACAAAGATTAATGATGTAAAAGAGATGATTGAACAAATTATCGGTCTTGATGCCAAGCAATTTCGCCAAATTGTATTATTAGCCCAAGGAGAATTTAAAAAATTACTTTTAGCCAAAAGTAGTGAACGGGAATTAATCTTCCGTCAACTATTTAATACAGATATATACCAAAAAGTTCAAACAAGACTAAAAGAAAAATACATAATTGAAGCTGACAAAATTAAAGAATTTGAATTAAGACAAAAAAATTTATTTGAACGAGTTGATTTAGACTTAGGGTTAATGACTGTTGTGGATGCAATTGAGAGCATAAAAGAGCAACAATCAGTAATTATTAAACAAATTGAACATAAACAGGAACTTAAAACTAAATTAGCAAACGAAAAAGAAAGTTTGGAATCAGAAAAAACAAAATCATTATTAAAAGATCAACAGATTAACTCAAGAACAGAATATCAAAATAGATTGAACGAATTACAAACAAAAAAGAATGATTTTCAAATGATAAAAAGTGAACTTAATCACCAAAAACAAGTTTTAAAATATCAATTAGAATTACAAATGATAAAAGCGTATCAACAAAATCAAGACAAAATAGCCGATTTAAAATCAAGACAAATGCAGCTGAATGAGCAAAATTTGATATTAAAACAAAAACTTAAACATAATGATAGTTTACAAATTCAGAAAAAAATTGATAATTTAAACCAAGAGATAAATCAAGTGAAAAAACAATTAGAAACGTATTTAATTCAAAAAAAGACGCAATTAGAAGTTGATGAACTTAAAAATGAAAAATTGCAATTAGAAGCAACAATTAAGATTGAATTAGAAAAACAGCAACAGAACAAATCGAAATATGAACTATCCAACCAAGAATTAGAACAATTAAATCGTGATATTGAAGGTGTTACAAAAATTGTCAACCAAGAATTAATTATTCAAACGCAAATTACCGAATTAAAAACTCAAATTAAAAATTATAATTATGGCAAAAAACTAAAAACTGAACATAAAGAGTTAAATTTAAAAGTTAATCAATTAGATAAAGATATAATGGAAAATGAAAAAAAGTATACTAAGTTGGAAAATGATTATAATTTTAAGGAAGCAGGTTATTTAGCACTTTCACTTCAACCAGAAAAACCATGTCCTGTTTGTGGAAGTAAAGAACATCCAGCTCCAGCAAATGTTACAGATTCAAAAATCACAAAACAAATACTTAAAAATCAAGAATTAATAATTGCAAAAATTAAAGAAGAAAAACAAGAACTCTTACAACAAATGGCTGGTTTAATGGGGACAATAAAAAATATTGAAATAAATACATCAATAAATCAGTTAGAAGAAGAACTTCAAATTCATATGGATGAACAAAGAAAATGTATTGAGGCGAAGGATAAATTTGAATATTTAAATAAAACGGTTACCGAAAAAAAAGCAGAAATAGCAAAAATTGCCGATGAATTAAGTATAAATGACCGTGAGTTGCAAAACTATCAGTTGAAATTAACAAGAACATTAACTTTAATTGACGAAAAATACAAGACAATTGATGTTAAGATTGATTATGTAAAACTAATTACCGAAAATAAAGATATTCATGATGGACTTGAACAGCAACTAGTCGAATTGAAAACTGAGTTAAAGAAGGTTGTAAAGCAAAATGAGCAGCTAATTAAAAGTCAAACCGAATTACAAGAAATAACAAAAATGGTTGTGAAGTTAGAGGATGAAAATGTTGAGTTAAAAGAAAAATTTAAAGATTATTCAAGTATTCTTCAAAAAACAGGGTGTCAAACATTAGAAGAAGCATTGGAAATTCTGCAAAAAGATTTAAGTACGGAACAAGAAGCATTAATTAGTTATGAAAAAACTCAAGAACAATTAATAGAATTAATCCAAGAATTAAACATTGATATTAATCAAAATACTTGTAACTTCACGGAAGATAAAAAAGTTCGATTATTAGAAATAAATAGTCAAATTGAAGATGTTATTGATGGTTTATCAAAGTTAAATGGTGAAAAAGAGTTATATAATGATATTTTGATGCAAAATGAGTCAATCACAGAGGAAATTACGAAAAAGGCCAAAGTGTATTATGAATTAAAACAAATTAGTGATGTTGCAAGTGGTGATAATGATTATTTTATTTCATTTGAGCGTTATATTATGGCAATGTTTTTTGAACAAATTATTAATGCCGCAAATATCCGCCTCCAAAAAATGTCGAATAATCGCTTTTTATTTGTTCGTGATACAGAGCATCAAAAAAGAACAACAATTCGTGGATTAGATTTAACTATTTTTGATTATTTTACTGGGAAAAAACGTCATGCATCAACTTTAAGTGGTGGTGAGAGTTTTAAAGCGTCAATATCACTTGCTCTAGGATTAAGTGATGTTGTTCGAATGCAAAATGGAGGAATCGAATTAGATACTCTATTTATTGATGAAGGTTTTGGTACGCTTGATAGCAATTCACTTGAAAGTGCTCTTGAAGTTTTAATTGAATTAAAGCAAGATGGACGCTTAATCGGAGTAATTTCACATGTGGATGATTTGAAAAAACAAATTAAACAAAAAATAAACGTAACAAACTCAAAAATTGGCAGTGAAATTAATTTGTTGTTAAATTAAATTTAGTGTATAATATATGAGTTAAAGGGGAATTATGATATATATACAATTTTTAATTTTAGTAATCATTATTGTTAGTGGTTCAATCATGCTTTCAAAACAAGCAGATGTAATTGAACAAAACTCAACATTTAATGCAATTATCGTCGGAAGTTTACTTGCACTTGCAACATCGCTTCCAGAATTAGCAACAGGAATCACATCAACTCTAATCGGAGAATCAACGATGTCGATTTCTAACATTTTAGGTAGTAACATTTTTAATATTATGGTTTTAGCACTTATGAACATAATTTATTTTAATCGTTTAGTGTATAAGCAAATAAAATCAGCAACTAACAAATTGAATATTTATACGTTACTAGTATATTTAGTATTAACACTTACTGTTATCTTTGATAAAGACGGTGTGTTCCGCATTGGAACAACAGATTTAACATCAATTGTTATTATTGTTATTTATGTTGTTGGAATCTTAGCGCTAGGTCGTGATGAGGAAACAGCAACACATGACAACGTAAAAGATAAAGAAAAATTAAAAAAAGCATTTATTACATTTGTTTTAATTGCGATTGTAATTTTAGTTACAAGTATTCAATTATCAAAAGTGGCACAACAAATAATGATTCAATCAGGTCTAAGTGCTTCATTTGTAGGTGCAGTGTTTATCGGAATTTCGACATCACTTCCAGAATTAATTTCATGTACGACATTAGTTCGTTTAAAGTCATATGATATGGCTGCCACAGGAGTTCTAGGTTCAAACTTATTTAATTTCATTATATTAGCGATTGTAGATATTATTGATCAAGGTTCATTATATAGTCATGCTGATGTGGGAACATATGTATTACTTGGTTTAGGAGCATTATTTGTAACACTTACAATGAGTGCAATTAAAATCAAGTTTGAAAATAAATATGTCAATATATTAATTCCAATTACAATTATTTCAACGTATTTATATGTACTACTTTAAAAAGGAGCATAATGATTGTTTTTACACCAACTAAAACGATGAAAATCAATCCACAACATCAAGGTGGGACGAATGTTAGGTTCTCAACTAAAAGTAGTGAATTACGCAATGTTCTTGCTGGATTAACGAAAGCAGAATTAGCAACAGTTTTAAAAATAAAGAATAAAACATTGGATCTGACTTATGATTATTATCATAGTGATTATCAAGAATTAATGGCAATTGATGCCTATGATGGAATTTCATATAAGCAAGTAGAAGCATATAATTATGAATATTTAATGAAGAACGTTTTAATTATCAGTGCACTTTATGGACCAATTAACGGGACAACTTTAATCAAGCCTTATCGTCTAGATTTTTTAAGTAAAAAAATAGTTTCAACCAACTTATATCAATATTGGGCTGATGAAATTAAAACATATTTAGAAGAAAATCAAGTGAAAACGATTTTGAATCTTGCATCAAATGAATATATAAAAGCAATTAAACACTTGAAACTTCCACTTGATATTATTGATTTACATTTTACAACCAAACAAAATTCAACTAATATGAAGAAATATCGAGGGATGATTTTCAATTATTGTATCGAACATCAAGTTACGGATTACAATAAACTGATTGGAAAACAAATTGGTGATTTCCACATAATTGAACAAAAAGATAATTTATTAATAATCGAAACATAATTGTTTCGATTATTTATTTTGACATATGTAGTTGTTCCATGTTATAATATACGAGTACAAAATTTGTACAAAAAAAAGAGAAAGTGAATGATTATATGAAAAGGAAAATAAATACTTTTATATTATCTGCACTATTAATATTAAATCCTATGATTTCAGTGTATGCTGAATCATCAATAAATAGTTTACAAAGTGATGTAAACCAGGCTAATCAAGACATTAATTCAAACAATAATGAAATTGATGAGCAAACTGAAAAAATTGAAAAATTAACTTCAGAGATCGAAAAAATTGAAGCTGAGTACGAAGAAATCCGTACTGATTTTGAGAAAAATGAAGAAATACTTAACGAACTAGAAGAGAAAATAAAAGATTTGGAAAAAGAATATGACATGAGAAAGGATACAGCAAATCCTTTATTAGTTATGTTACAAAAAAATAATAATATTAATTACTATGTTGAACTCTTATATAATGATGAGATTTCAACGGTAGATAAGATAAGTACACTTAATACACTTAATGTATTGTCGGAAAATACAATTCGTAAACTTGTTAAAACTGCGGAAGTTAAAGGTGAAGTTAAAGCCGAAAAAAAAGAACTTGATGAACAACAAGCAGAATTAAAAGAACAAGGTGAAGAATTATTAGCCAAAAGTAATGAAGAAATGAGTAAAAAGACAGAAGCACTATCAATTGTGACCCAATTAAAAACTGATAATGCCAATTCTAGAAATGAATTGTTAAAAAAAACAGGATTAATTAATGAGTATACACTAGCAGGTTGTTCAGGTAATGATGTATATGGAAGAGATTGTGGTGTGTATGGATCATCAAATTCTGTAGATGATACACTAAATGGTTATCAAACAAATGACAAAGTTAATAACACAGGTGGTTCATATGTCGCAAAATTAAAGGCTGATCCAAACGCTAATTACATTATAAATCGTGAAAGTAGTTGGAACCCATCAGCAACAAACCCAAGTAGTGGAGCCTATGGTCTTTGTCAGGCATTACCAGGTTCAAAGATGGCAAGTGCTGGAAGTGATTGGCGTACAAATATTGAAACACAAGCAAAATGGTGTGATAATTATGTAACCGGTCGTTATGGTTCATGGTCAGGAGCACGTGCATTTTGGGATCGAAATCACTGGTTTTAAAAAATTCCGTTTTTCGGAATTTTTTTTTAAAGGAGGAGTATGAAAAAATTTATTGCAAAAGGAATATTTGTAGGTATTATTTTTTATGTAACAATATTATTGTTACAATTATTTACTAATACAACATATGATGTAAATAATGAATATGATTATTTGATTATTCCAGGATCATTAGTAAAACCGGATGGAACGCCAGATATAATGTTGAAACAACGCTTAAATACTGCATTAGATATTATTTCACAGCAGCAACCAAAAATGAAAATTGTTGTAAGTGGAGGACAGGGTGATGATGAACCCATTTCTGAGGGCCAAGCAATGAAAAATTATTTACTGGAAAACGGAATTGCAGCTAATAGAATTATTCTTGAAGAACAAGCAACAAGTACATTTGAAAATATTAAATTTAGTAAAAAACTTGTACAAGGTGAAGTCTTAGTTATATCACAGCAATTTCATTTACAACGAATTAAAATGCTTATTAGACGAAATGATTTAAATTGGGATGTTCATGTTGTCAATAATGATCTTATTCTTCCGCTAAAACCAGCGTATAGAGAACCATTTGCCCTTATTAAATCACTATTATTTGACCATTAAACCCGTTCAATAGTAAGTTAAGATAATAAATAAAATTCTTGCCACAACTTTGCCACATTGCTTTGTTATAATTAGTGTGTGAGAAAATTAATTATTGTTAATATACAAATATCTTGCTTATTAATTGACGAGACATTTAATATACTAATAATAGACATAGATAAAAGTTTAGGGGAGCCTAAACTTTTTTTTTACTTAATTTCATTCAATTTGTAATTAATAAAATATTTCTTCAAACCAGATTTCATCGGAATAAAATAATAATATTATTTTTATATGAGCAGTAATATGATAAAATAATATTGAATTGAGGTAAAATGGGTTTTAGATATCAAAAGCGAATTAAAATAATTCCAGGTGTAAAGTTAAATGTTAGTAAAAATGGTATATCTAGTGTTTCACTGGGAAAACGTGGTTCAAGTATTAATATAAATAAAAATGGAACAAGAGTAACGGCAGGTATTCCGGGTTCAGGAATGTCTTATTCAACTAAACGCTCTAAAATTGCAAATACGTCCGAAGCAGACTCAACTTGCTCATATGCGATTGAAATTGAGCAAATTTTGCATGAAAAAGAACATTGCTTAAACATGATTGATATTGCTGGCATTACAATTGATAATTCATTAAGAAAAAATGTAATCTTAAGATCAAAAAAGCAGAAGCAAATGTTAATATTAAATGAGATAATAATGACAATGACTAAAGAGAAGAATAATAATGTTCAAATGCAAATCCAAGTTGAGCAAATCTTAAAGAAATATAATTTAATTCGCTTTGCAAAGTCAATTAACTTTGTGCCGAGTGAATTATCAATATACCAAGCAACAATTGTTGTGTACATTGAAACTAATAATCACTTGAGTAAAGTTGTACGTAAGCAGTTGATTAAAGATACAATTGATGCATTAGTCAAATGAATAACATAATTATTTTTAATAAATAACTTGAAATGTTATTTATTTTTTGTTATACTACAATTGAACAAACATTCAAACGTTCAAAGGAGGAAGAATGGAAAAATATATTATTAAGGGGCTATCTTGTGCAAGCTGTGCTCAAAAATTAGAAACAGCAGTTAGAAAAAGAGATGAGGTCGAACAATTTGAATTGAATTTTGCTGCTCAAAAATTCAAATTAGAATCAAATGATAAAGCAGCAACAATTAAGTTTATTGAAAATTTTGAATCGGGAATCAAGGTTCAAGCAACTAACTCAGAAAATACCCATGAACATGATCACGAGCATGATGACATTAAAGTTGCAACATTTAAAGTTGCACTAGGAATAACATTATTTATTATAAGTTTTTTTCTTGAAGGTAATGTACAACTTGCAGTTCAATTAGTTGCATATATCATTGTTAGTTATAGCGTAATTATTAAAGCTGTCAAAAATATATTAAAAGGAAATTTATTTGATGAATTTTTCTTAATGAGTTTAGCAACACTTGCAGCTATTAGTATTGGTGAACTTGTAGAAGCAGTTGCAGTAATGTTGTTTTATAGTGTGGGTGAAATATTCCAGGAAAGAGCTTTGAACAATTCACGAAAATCAATTCAAGATTTATTGGAATTGAAAATTGAAGAAGTCCGTGTTATTTTAAATGGTAAAGAACAAATTGTTCCAACAGAATCAGTAAGGATAAATTCTGTTGTTGAGGTAAGAGTAGGGGAAAAAGTCCCAATTGATGGAATTTTACTAACTGAGGAAGCATCACTTAATACTGCCGCATTAACCGGAGAAGCGGTTCCAAGAACATATAAAAAAAATCAAAAATTGTTAGCCGGAATGATTGTTGAAAATCAGCCAATAACATTAAAAACAACTGAGATATATGAAAATTCAGCAATTGCTAAAATGCTAGAAATGGTTGAAACAGCAAGTTCAAGTAAAACGAAAACCGAGCGTTTCATTTCAGAGTTTTCAAAAATTTATACTCCTGTTGTTATTTTGATTGCAGTACTTTTAGTTATTTTCCTACCAATGTTTGGAGTTCCACTTGAAGAAGCAATTTATCGAACAGTAATATTATTAGTTATTTCATGTCCATGTGCACTAGTAATTTCTGTACCACTTGGGTATTTTGCCGGTGTTGGCCAAGCAGCAAAATATGGAGTTTTAATTAAGGGGGCAAATTATTTAGATCAATTAGCAAAAATTGATACGATAATGCTTGATAAAACAGGAACAATTACTCATGGGAATTTTGTTGTTACAGAAGTCGAAAATTTTGGTGGTTTAAACCAACAAGAAATTAATCAAGCAATTTACTTAGGAGAAAGTAAGAGTAATCATCCAATTGCCAAATCAGTTACTAAAAAGTATTCAGATGTTGAAATTGATGAACAGATAACAGATTTCACTGAAATAAAGGGACATGGAATTACATTTAATTTTAAGGGTAAAGATTATTTAATTGGTAATGAAAAATTATTAGCAACAAAAAATATCAAAATTAATTCAGCCCAAAGTAATTCAACACTTGTGTATGTTGCTCAAAATAATCAACATGTTCAGACAATTCATATTAACGATGAAGTGAAAGCTGATAGTAAAGAGGCGATTAATAAATTCAAAACAATTGGAATTAATAATGTTATAATGTTAACAGGAGATCG
>CAZFWW010000038.1:0-12420 GCA_964522645.1 uncultured Mycoplasmatales bacterium | reverse complement strand
ATGTATATTTAAGCTCTTTTATTTCTTATTCCACTTTTGTGGGTTCAGTTCATTTTAAAGTTGATTTTTACAATTATTTTATTTATATATATAAGATAGTAAGGAATCTATTTGTGGTTGTTCCCAACTTTCTAATAAATCTGTTATTTTCGAATATTTTTTTGTTAAAAATGCGACAGG
The DNA here is from genome assembly GCA_964522645.1 of uncultured Mycoplasmatales bacterium. Taxonomy (GTDB): domain Bacteria; phylum Bacillota_I; class Bacilli_A; order UBA3375; family UBA3375; genus CAZFWW01. The sequence goes on along the minus strand of CAZFWW010000038.1, from coordinate 12,240 downwards.
TGATGATGCTGGTTTCTTGTCACCGGTTGATGTAGCCTTTTCTTTTTCAGCTTCTTCTTTTTCTTTTTCAGCTTCTTCTTTGGCTTTTTCTTCAGCCTCTTCTTTAGCTTTTTGTTCAGCCTCTTCTTTGGCTTTTTGCTCGGCTTCTTCTTTAGCTTTTTGCTCGGCTTCTTCTTTGGCTTTTTGCTCAGCTTCTTCTTTGGCTTTTCTTTCAGCCTCTTCTTCAGTTACACAAAAATCACTATTTGTAAAGTTCACTTGAGCTGGAGAAACTTGGGATTTTCCTTCATCAGAATTTATTGCTTGAATTCCTATTGCATATTTGGTTTTACACTTACTTATTGTTGCAAAATCTCCAAATGGAATTTGAATTGATGTTGCCGTAATTGTCTTATACGCTTTTCCATCAATTGTAACATTATATTCTTCGGCATCTTCAACCTCATCCCAACTGATTTGAACACTATTTCCTGTAATTTTATAATCAATTTCAGGCGCATCTAATTCGCCACCTCTTGTATCAATTTCTTCATAATCATCAGATCCAACAATAAAATAATGTGCTGTTCCCGAACTTGATTTTTGTGCTGGCCATTTATCATCTTTAACTTTAACTTGAGCAACATTACTTGGCCAAATTAATCCATTATTATGTAACTCTGGATTTGATGAATTACGAACAAAATTCATAATATTTTTATAAATATAATATGAATCATGGTTTCTAAAATAAATGTAATCAGCATCTGTGACACCTTCATTCATCGTATCAAAACCTGTCCATACAACAGTTGTTGCATCTGGAGTATACCCAGCAACCCATTTATCACGTGATACTACTTGACCATTTACTTCTGTATTTGATGTTCCTGTCTTTAATGATTCATTATATAATCCTGCCGCTACCGGTGTACCTACACCTGCTGCATCTTCAATGTATGGATTTAGCATTTTTGAAATCATAAATGCTGTTGAACTATCAATAATTCTTTTTCCAGCTTCCATAAAATCAACACGATCACCATTATCTTTATATAGTGGACTTGTTTCACTTATTTCTACATATCTAATTGCTGATGGTTTATTATAAATTCCTCCATTACCAAACGTTGCATATGCACCCGCAAGTTCAAGTGGAGTTGTTCCGTATGACCACCCACCAATTGAATACGCTTGAACTAAATCATATGTATCTAATTCTGAAAAACCAAAATTACGAACAAATTCTTGTAATGCTGATGTTCCAATTTGATCAACAACTGCATTATATGCTCTAAGTGCAGGAGTATTTCGTGATTGGGCTAATGCCTTTTGCATTGTTAACGGACCATAGTATGAACCATCCCAGTTGTTAACAGAACCTCCACTATTATATGAAATAGCTTCATCTTTAATTTGATGGTGTGTCGACCAACCAAGATATTGGATTGCTGGTGCGTAATCAACAATTGGTTTTGCCGTTGAACCAGGTTGACGATAGAAATTTGTTCCATAGTTTGTTCCACCATAGTTAATATCAGCTGTACTCCCTACTGCTAAAACCGCTCCGGTTTGTGTATCTAATGTTACTGTTCCAATTGATGAATCTTGTTGATATGCAACATATTGATTTGTATTTACAACATCATATGTTCCTTCTTGTAATTCAGGATCTAAGTTTGTATATATTTTTAATCCTGATGTTGCAATATCACTGATGCTAATTCCAAATTTATCCTTAACTTCACTATATACTAAATTAAAGTATGCATTATATTTCGCATCATCAAGCGTATCTGTTTCTGTATGATCTACTAAATCGTCTGCTATCTTGTGATTAATTGCTTCATCATATTGTTCTTGAGTAATACTTTCTTGAGCTAACATTCTTTCTAAAACAACATTACGTCTTTTGGTTGCCATTTCTATGTCAGTATATGGATTGTAAAACTTAGGTGATTGTGGAATACCAGCTAAAAGTGCTGCTTCTGATAAACTTAAATCCTTTGGATCAGCACCAAAATAGTATTTTGCCGCATTTTTCAGTCCATATCCTGCTCCAGCTCCAAAATAAGCTGTATTCATGTAGTTTTCAAGAATTTCATCTTTTGAAAATTGTTCTTCAACTTTTAACGCATATGACATTTGGGTAATTTTATACTTTACTTGGTTATCTGTTTTACGTGAACGATTATCAAAATCACCTTCATCTTCAACACCATTCATGTTATCATCAAGCTCCCAATCACCCATATAAAGTAATTTTGCTAATTGCATCGTAAGAGTTGAACCTCCACGGTTGGCATCAGTCAACACTGTTTGAATAAACCCTTTAAACATCCCAAAGAAATCTACTCCACTGTGTTTATAAAAGTTTGCATCTTCTGTATCAATTAAACCATCTATATAATACTGACTAACATTTAGTTCCCCAGTTTTTTCATCTTTTAAAGTGATTTTATCAACATAATTTATGCTCATTCGGTCAAGTAATTTACCATCTTTATCATAAATTTCTGTTGCATTGTTACTAATATGGAAGTTTTCTTCCGTAATTTGTGGAAGTGATAACCAAATTGTTGCTGAAATAACAGCAAGGTAAAGAGTTATTATCACTCCTAATGCCACAACTAACTTTAATAAGTTTTTCATAATGATTTTAAACTTACTTTTCGTTACATTATTTTTTTTCGCTTTTGCTTGTGTTCTCTTTTTCGGCGTAGCCTTACTTGTACTTGCTGTATTTGTTTTCGCTACCGATGACTTACTAGTTGCAAGTGGTTTTGCAGTAGTTTTTGTTTTATTTCCAGTTTTTGTTTTATTAACTGGCTCTTTTACAGCACTTTGTTTTTTGTTTACATTTTGTTTCTTACTTGTGTTCTGTTTTTTGTTTACATTTTGTTTCTTACTTGTGTTTTGTTTCTTACTTGTGTTTTGTTTCTTATTTGTGTTTTGTTTCTTACTTGTGTTTTGTTTCTTACTTGTGTTTTGTTTCTTGTTTGTATTTTTTTTCTTATTGTTTTTTGTTTTTTCAGCCATTTATTCACTCTCCTTTATTTTTTATTAGTTCGTCAACTATCTCTAAATAATCGATTTTGGGAATATACCCTTGATTAACTTTAAAGCCATTTTCTTCAAAATAACTTAGAGGGATAATTGATTTTGTTTTATTATACTTTAGAAATGCCTCTAATTTTTCAGCTTCCAAAATATAAACTTCCTCCACACTTGTGAAATAAACTAATAAAAATGCTATTGCTCCATGCCTGGCTACATTTATTAAATGATTAATTTGATGCTTTTTTAAATTTGCTCCGATATTAAAAGTTTTATAACGAACTTCTTTTGCTTCAAAATCAATATATTTACCGCAATAAATTCCGTTATAATCTGTTGTACTTGCTTGTTCATAATACGCTTCTTTGATTTGATGTTTTCTAACAAAGTCACTATTTACTGTCTGAACTTTAACAACTTTAATGGGAGTTGGCTTTTTATAAATATACGCTTTATCATGAGCGATATAAAAATCATTACTCTCATTAATCATATGTTCAAATTTCATTCCCCGATTTGCATGTTGAACTCTTTGAGAAGATCCTTGCACATTTGAATTCTTTTTTCTATTCGGATAATTAATCATTATTAACTCCTATTTCGATATTATTATACCATACTGATACTTATGTGGTATAATATTAGAAAAAATAAGAATTGTTTTTATCATTATAAGGAGTACAAGTGGATAAAAAGCTTACTGTAGATGACATATTAGAAAAAAAATTTAAAACTAAAAAAATTGGTGGATTAGATGCAAATGATGTTGATTCTTTTCTAAATGAAATCATTGAAGATTATGAATTATTTGAAAAAACAATTAGTGATCTTAAAAAGCAACTAGAGCAATTACGCGAAGAAAATTTCCGTGTTAAAATGAATGCTTTAAATTCAAAATCGAAAAAAATTGATATCACTCAGGATGTTGAAATTCAAAAACTTTCAAATAATACGAAAAACCTTGAAATTAATACTGATTCTGATTTAAAATCACGAATTGATGCATTAGAATCAGAACTGAATAAGATTAAAGAATTTACTACTAAAATATAATAGAAAATACACACAAAACTTTCATTGTTTCGTGTGTATTTTTATTTTATTATTCTTACTGGGTCACCCCATTTTCAATTTTAACGTTTCCACCAACGCTTCTTTTTAGTAACGGTTTTTTCTGGTATATCCTGCTCCTCATTTACTGATTGTTCCGGAACATCTTCAATATTTGTAGTTACCTCTGGAGCTTCAACTTCTTGTTCTGTTGTTTCGATTGGTTCCGAAACTTCAACTTCTTGTTCTGTCGTTTCGATTGGTTCCGAAACTTCAACTTCTTGTTCTGTCGTTTCGATTGGTTCCGAAACTTCAACCTCTTGATTATTTGCCTCTAATGTTTTTATTATGTATTCAATTTTGGTTACACCATCTGCAATAAGTTTTTCATTTTGTTTAATATATGAAGATAATTGCTCTTCTAATTCTACAATTTGATCATTCATTTGTTCAAATTTAAACTGTAATTCATTTTTATACTCAGTTAATATTTGTTCGTGGTCTTCCTTTGACATGCAACTTTCATGTCCTAATGTAAGTGTTGGTTTAATACTCTGCTTTAAAATTGCTATCTCTTTATCTGTCAATTTACTGTTTTTATGAATGTTATTTTTCTCCATATGACGATATAATGTTGTCCTTGAAATCTTAAACATTTTTGCTACGTCATTTTTTGTGTATGTTATCATTTATCCCCCTCAATCTCAGTACACGTCACCTTAAAATTTATTTTTCCTTTTGCTCTAAATTATTTAATAAATATTTTAACCCTAAATATCCTCCTCCTGTTTCGTTAATCATTTTTCGTTTCTTATCATTAATGTGACCAACCTTTAGTGAGTAAAACTTCCTAAATCCACTTTTCTTGACTAAATAGCCATATACAATATCATTTACTTTAAATGTATCTGATAAACTAACTACATAAGAGTTACTAACCTCTGTAATATGAATGACTCCCTTTTGTCCTTTCATATTTTCGATTAATATACTATTTGAATTAATTTTTAATATTCTTAGTTTTTCTATTTTTTCTTCATTAATTTTCATATAATTATTATAACAGATTTCATATTTTTTTATCTGTATTTAATGTGTATGTATGTATAAAAAAATTATTAATGACTAAATATGATAAAATTTATATGAATAACAATGGAGGTATCGAATGAAAAAAACAGATATTGCAATTATCGGAGCAGGTCCTACTGGACTATTTGCTGGATTTTATGCAGGAATGCGTGGCTTAGATGCTATTATAATTGATAAATTAGAATTACCAGGAGGTCAACTATCTGCATTATATCCTGAAAAATATATTTATGATGTTGCTGGATTTGAAGAAATCAAAGCACAAGATTTAGTTGATAATTTATTAAGACAAATTAAGCGTTTTGAAGACACAACAAAATTTGCTTTAAATACAAGTGTTGATAATATTAATAAAAATGAGGATGGAAGTTTTACCCTAGAGACTTCTCAAGGAGTTATTGAAGCAAAAACAATTATCATTGCCGGTGGTAATGGAGCATTTTCACCACGTAAACTGGGAATTGAAAATGAAGATAACATTACTAATATTCACTATTTTGTTAATGACTTAAATAAATTTAAAAATAAAAAAGTTGCTATTTTTGGTGGTGGAGACAGTGCAGTTGATTGGAGTTTAATGCTACAACACACTGCTAAAGAGGTTCACATTATTCACCGTCGTACTGAATTTCGTGCGCACACTCACTCAGTTAACACATTGACTGAATCTGATGTGAATATTCATACACCTTTTGTACCAGAACGTGCTGATATTGATGCAAATAATGTTGCCAAAAGTATTACTATTAAGAAAGTAAAAGCTGATGAAGAAGTAACAATTGATGTTGATGACATAATTTGTAATTACGGATTTATTTCTAATCTTGGTCCAATTAAAGAGTGGGGATTAGAATTAAATGGTAATAAAATTGTTGTTGATTCTCGCCAACAAACAAGCATTGAAGGTATCTTTGCAATTGGTGATATTTGTACATATCCAGGTAAAGCCGCTTTAATTATTAATGGCTTTGGTGAAGCACCAATCGCAATTAATAGTGCATTTTTAGCAATTAACCCTGAAGCAGTTATTGGTGTATTACACTCTTCTAGCGTAATAGGAGGACATTAATGTTGAACAAAGAAGAAACAATCGCCCAAGTTGAAGAAGTACTTGAAGCAATTAGACCATATATTCAAAATGATGGAGGAGACGTTGAATTCGTTGATGTAACTGAAGATGGAATTGTCCAAATTCGTTTACTCGGTGCATGTGTTGGTTGTGGGCTTGCTGATGTAACCGTAACTCAAGGAATTGAACAATCATTACTTGAAGAAGTGCCAGGAATTATTGGTGTTGATTTAATTCAAGATAACTGGTATTAATAACTTTAATTATAAGAATTAAAAAAAGACTGTAAAACAGTCTTTTTTTCTAGTCTAATTATTTTAAATTTAATTTAAACTTTGCCCATGGCTTTACGTAATCAAGTAACACTAATTGTTCTTCTGTAATTTTAGCAACTACATTATAATTATTATCTTCAACCGTAAAGTCTTTTAAAACAATGTGTAATTCTTTTGAATAGTTTTCATAATTATCATTTAAAATGACAATGTCTCCTCGCTTTAATTGATGAGTCACATTATTTTCTGGCATTGGTAATTCTTTGTATTTTATTCGCATCATTGTTGATCTAATCATATAATCACTAATATCTCCACGATACATATGTAAATCTCCGATTATTGCTTTTTCTCCTTGAGTTAAGTTTGTTTGAGCCTCTACATCAATCGTCGTAATATCTTCTGCAAAATACGCTTCACTAACTTCTTTTAGTTCTGTTTCTGTGGCAAACATATTTGAAAAATAAACATCATCAATTAGTTTTGAGTATTTCATCTCTCGAAGTTGACTAACTACTGATTTATTACGATGTTCTTCTATTGTACATACACCTTCTTTACAAAAACTACTACATAACTTTGCTGATGGTGAATTAATAAATGCTGCGGTTTTAATTCCTAAGTTTTTATATTTTGTTGATGTTTTAATAAAATGTTCACGTGGTAAACCTGTTAATTTTTGTGGATAAAAATTGTGACAAGCCGTTATGTTATTTACATTTGCTTGATAGTCCATTATTAAATCAATATATGAAACATCAGATGATGCATTAATGATAATTTCAATTCCGTATGGATTATATGACATAATACTTTCAACATTACCATTAAATGGCTCATCAAGTCTTATTGCATCCACTCCAAGTTCATTAAAATAACTTAAATCTGTTGGTTCAATCCCAAGAGCCGTAAATACCTCTGGGGAAACATCAACTTGCATCTTATAACCAAGTTCCTTTGCCCTTTTAATAATTCTTTTTAGTTTATCTGCATCCTCATTTTGCTCATGAACCGCTAATAATGATGTGAATAACCATGTATAATTATATTTATTTCCTAATTCTAGATAGTTAATTATTTCTTCTTCTGTTGCTTTTGCTGGATATATTGATAATCCTAATCCCATTCTTCCTCCATAATACTTTCTTATAATTTTATTATATTAAATTAAAGTTATAATAAGGATAATTTATTTTCTATTTTTGAAAATGTATTCAACTATAACTATTATTTTAAATCTATTTCCATTCAACTATTTTTAATGCTACAATAGGCTTATAAATTTATTTTGGAGGAATCGATGTTCAGGAAAATCAAGAAAAATGTTTATTTAATTATTTCAATTTATTTATTTGCTGTTGCTCTAAACACAGTTATTATTCCGTATAACATAATTGCCGGTGGTTTAAATGGACTTGGAGCAATTTTTGAAGCAGTTACTCCGTTTTCTGCTGCCATCTTTATTTTTGGTGGTAACCTAATTATCCTTGGACTTTCTTATTTTTTTATTTCTCCCAAATATGCCATAAGTTCGATTCTTGGTGCAAATATTCTATATCCACTGATTATCGCTCTTGTGCCAATTAACCCTCTTTCTAATGATGTTCTACTAAGTTCCATCTTCGGAGGAGCACTAACTGGAATCGGTCTACATTTTCTTTCCCTTTCTGGTAGTTCAATCGGCGGAAGTGCTGCACTCGGAAAAATTGTTCACCTGCAAACTGGTATTGCTTATTCAACAAGTGTCTCTATTTGTGATGCCTTTGTTGTTGCACTCGGATTTTTCTTTTTTGGTTTAGATAACACTTTGTATGCAATTATTTTCATCACAGTCTGCACATTACTTGCCAACTTTTTAGAGCGTGGTATTCAACAAGCATTTGTCTTTCATATTATTACCATTGATAAATCCCGATTAGAAAATGCAATCATTAAGGAAATTGGGCGTGGAGTTACTGTCGTTAATGCTAAGGGCGGATTTAATGCCGAAGATAAAAACATGTTAATTTGTGTGGTGAAATTTAGTGATGTTAAGAAAATTAAAGATTTAATTGGCATCACTGATGATAAGGCCTTTTACTATATAACTTCTGCATCTAGTACATATGGAGGGTTTTTAGCAAATATCTCCAAGTAAAATAATCCTCCCCCTAGTAATCTCCAAATTGCCTTTTAATTCTCAAATTCTAAAGGAATAATTTCTAAATAATGTGCTATACTATGTTTTGAGAGGTTGACGTGATTTGAATAAATTTAATAAAGGGGTTTTATGAAAAAAAGTATACTTGAGCTTATTATTATAGTAACCGTATTTTCAATACTAGATTATTTATTTTCAAATGAAATTAATTTTGTTCCAAATATAATTTATGCAATGATAATAATTATTTTTAATGAACTTATTAGAAGAACATTCAAGAAAAAATAATATTATTAATCATAAATCAAGGTATCATTCCAATTTGCGGAGTGATACCTTTTTAAATTATTATAAATATTCATCTATTATTTCAGACACTTGCATTTCATTAATTATTTTAATTCTAAATTTTTAGTTAAAAGCGGTATTTGCTTTTGGTATTTTTCGACCAGTGTTTTATTATATTCACTTGAACCTGCCGTATTTCCACTTTTAAATACATCAGTAAATTTCGTTTTATCAATTGCGTTTGCCACTATTTCATGGATTATTGACATTCCTACAACAGTTGAAATTGGTGTATGATTAATCCCATTTGTTTGGCACACAGCATCTCCATGAACTACTTGATTATCAATGTTTATATCACCAATATCAGATAAATAATTACCTTTTTCATGACGACTTTCTTCATATACACGATAAATATGAGAACTAATGGTAATTACTTTAGCTCCTTGCTTTTGAAAATAACTTGCCACATCAATTGGTACTGGATTAATACCTGATGTTGAAACTACAATTAATATATCCTTACTTGTTACTGAATAATTATCAATAAAATTATTAATATAATTACTTTTCCGTTCATTAACCGATGATTGCATTGCTCCTTCATGCAACATTAGAGGTTGATGTAAAATTGGAATAACGTTTGCAAGCCCACCTGCACGATAAAATAACTCTTCCCCAAACATATGTGAATGACCGCAACCAAAAACATAAATTAAACCACTATTTTTTAAGGTATGACCAACTAAGTTAGTTGCACTATCAATTTGATTTGCTTGTGTTTTTTCGATAATTTGTAATTGCTTAGTAACTTTTTGAAAATAACTTATCATTTTACCAATATCCTTTCCATTTATTGTTTGTATATTGACGATACAATGCTTCAAGATAAAAATAATCTCCCCAGAGATTTGCTTCATCAATCCCTTTATAACTTGCGTATGCATAAACTCCATGTTCAAGTAATCCGTGTGATTTTGGATTTAGTCTAGCAGAGTAATTATTAATTAACTGTTCTGTAACTTGTCTGATATCCTCATTATACTTTCCATCTTTTTGTTGCTCTTCACGCTCTAATAATCCACAAAGCGTAATTGCAGCTGCACTTGAATCATGGTATTGATTTGAAGTTTGATTAAAAACCAAATCCCAATACGGAATTTTATCTGCAGGTAAACATGAAGAATATTTTTCATATACCCAATTAAAATTATTTAAGTTACTTGAACTGCTAATAAAACGATTATTTAACACAAGTCCTAAGATAACCCAGGCTTGACCACGAGCCCAACAAGAATCATCTGAAAAACCTTGAGCAGTTTTACCAAAAAGTGGCTCTCCAGTTTCTGGATCAAAGTAAAATGTGTGGTGAGTAGTTCCATCAGCACGGATTCCATACTTAATTACTGTTTTAAAATGATTATCAGCAACTGTTTTATATTCAACTTTTTGGGTATTTTCATATGCCCAATATAAGAGTGGTAAATTAATCAATGAATCAACAATAAAACGGTATTCTTGCTTGCTACCTAAAGTTCCCCATGCTTGAATAAACTTTCCCTTCTTTTGGTAACGTTCAACCAAATAATCAGCTGCTCTAAGTGCATATTCATAACTTTTTATATCTCCAGTTATTTTATATTGAGCAACAAGTGATGGTGTATATAAAAAACCTAAATCATGATGATTTATTACATGCTGATTATCTAAACGATTTTTAAAACTTTCTCCATTTTTCATTGCCTGAATTTTAAAAATTTCTTTCTTACTAAATTCATAACAAATCCATAATATTCCCGTCCAAAAGCCATTTGTCCAATCATCATTTTCTTTAATTCTGTATTTACCTTCTGTTGTACATGCGGATGGAAATTTATCACCAAATAATTTAATATTTTCCTCCACTTTCTGACAAATCCATGTTAATTCTGCTTCTACATTCATGATCCCCCATTCTTTTCCTTCACATCAATTGCACTAAATACGATTCAATCGGTGTTTATATAATTTGCGTAATTTTTGGTTATATTCACGCCCACCATCAACATTTGCACTTTTATAAATTGGTGGATTAATTCCCATTTCTATTAATTGTTCAACTGAAGTTAACATTATAGTACTTACAATATGAGCAACTGCAATACTGCTTGTTGGAGCCAGTTTCACACCAATTTCTTGAACTTCAATTGAACAATCACCACTAAATCCACAGTTATCAATTATTACATCTGCATAATTTAAAATGCTGTCTGCTTCTTGTGCATTTTTTAACGCATCATTATAATTAGTTATTACAATTAACTTACAACCAAAATTTTTAATATATCGTGCAAATTCAACATGAAGTGGATTGCGTCCAGAATTTGATATTATCACAAAACAATCTTCTTTTTCCATATCAACATGACTTATAAATGCTGTTCCTACTCCAGGAACCGTTTCAAGCCAGCCATTTATTCCATTGAAATTGTCAATTGCCTTTGTCGGAATAAATCCTCCTGCTCTTCCAGCAATTTCAATTGCCCCAGCATACGAATGACCAGAACCAAAAGCCTGAATTATCCCACCCCTTTTAATTGTCTGACAAATTAATTGAGCGGCATTATCAATTGCAGTTTTTTGCGTTTTCTCCACTTGCGTTAATACTTGCTTAAGGTTTTTATTATACTGATTTACTAAATTCATATTTTTCCTTGTAATAAATCTTTAATTAGTGGAGATTTTTCATCAGGCACCATTTGGGCAGTAATGTGTACTCCGCGATTGATTAATTCCATAAATGCCTCTTCTTCTTCATTTGTTACCGAGATTGAATTTTTAATTTGCGTAGTATTATCACGCTTTGCCATATTACCAACATTAATTGTCTCAATTATTAAACCTAGATCCATTAATCTGAGTAAATCAACTGGACTTTTGGCAACTATTAAAACCCGTTGAGAATTGTATTTATTTGCTAGAATATTTTCTGCCGCTCTCTTTACACTTATAATCGAAGTATTTACACCACTAGGTGCTGCCATTCTTAAAATTTGTTTTTGAGTATCATTTTTTGCGACCTCATCATTTGGAATCAAAATTCTAGTTGCTTTTGTTTCAGCTGTCCATCTTGTTGCTACTTGACCGTGAATTAAACGGTCATCAATTCTAATATGTACTATTCCTTGCATTTTTCTCCTTTTAAGCTAATATTTTTAAAGCATGTAATATAATTCCTGCAAATAATAAGATGAATATTACACGTGTTGAATTTAATTTTTTCTGACCTAACATCCAATATGTTAATA
>CAZFWW010000037.1:0-12816 GCA_964522645.1 uncultured Mycoplasmatales bacterium | reverse complement strand
ATGTTAATCCTTACTTGTTTTTACGTTTTTTTAATTTTCTTTTCTTTAAGAATGGACGTAAGAAATAGTCAACTGATAATGGTTGAGCACCTTTTCCACCAATTCCAATTAGTGCAACTGCTGCTGTTATTGAGAAGAATAAACCTTCAACAATTATTCCATAATTTAAGAATGAACCTACAGCAATTTGTGCTGCTAAAATTGTCAATGCAACTGCTGCGAACTCTGTAAATAAACCAATTACTAATAATAGACCTAATCCTAATTCGGCAAAATCGAATACAAGTTCTAATAACCATTCAAATCCAGCAATCATCTCTAACATCCACATTCCAATGTTATTAATGAAATCAGTTAAAAAGTCTGGTAATAATCCTAAGTCATAACCCATTCCATATGGAGTTGAAGTTGGAGCAATTGAGGCAAAGAAATCATTAATTTGTCCTAAAATACCAGTAATCTCCGGTGCTGATTGGACTGCTTCAGCTGTTGTTTCAACTACTGTTGAAGCACTTGTTGCTGCATCTGCTGCTTGTGTAGCAGCTTCAACTGCTGTTGAGGCACTTGCGGCTGCATCTGCTGATCCTGCTGCTGTTGAAGCGCTTGTTGCTGCATCCGCATTATATAAGGCATCAAATTGTTTTTCTCCTTCGGGAAATACTTGACGACAAAAATCACCATATTCTTTAACTTTTGCTGGGAAAATTTCTGTTTTAACACATACTTCTTCCCATCCACCTGCTAATTTTGCAATTACTTTTGGTGCACCTTGAGCAATCCAGTACCAACCAAGCCAAATACGCAGTGGTACTAAATAAATTGAAGGTGTTGAGTGTGATAAGTGACCTCCGATAAATGATCTTTCATCACGTACTTCAAAGAATTCAACACGAATATAATTCCATACTTTAGCAATTCCAGCTGCCATAAATAAATATAATACATTGATAAAGTGTTTGATGAACATTGCAATAAATCCACTGAATACTGGAGAAAATTTTCCAAATTTAAGTTCTGCCACACCATATCTTCCACCGATACAAGCCATCGCTCCGTGGAATGCTGGATTATAACTCTTAGTTTTATCAGTTCCTTTAATTTTTGTTGCAATATTATTTGCAACGATTGGTGCCGCATGCTCACAGTTTTCAACCATTTGTGGTACTGGACATTCTTGATTTTCAGGAATGTAATACATAATATCACCAAGTACATATGCATCACTTTGACCAATAATCTCTAAATTCTCACTAACTGGAATTCGGTTCCCACGACAAATTTCATAACCTTGTGGATTAATTGGATCACATGTAATTCCACTTGTCCAAATAACACAACTTGATTTAACGGTTTGATTGTCACCAAATGTTACACTATCAGCAGTAACTTTTGAAATAAATGAATTTAATGTTATTTCAATATTTAATTTTTTTTCCATGTACTTATGAGCTTTGGCTGCCGCCTTTTCTCCAAATGAATTTAAAATTCTTGGTGCTCCATCAATTAAGTGCACTGAAATTTCTTCAGGTAAAATTGTTGGATAGCGATAAATAAGTGTACGGTCAATCCATTCTTTTAATTCACCGACAACTTCAACTCCTGTAAATCCTGCTCCTGCTACAACAAATGTTAATAATTCACGACGTTTATTTGCATCTGGTTCTCTTTCTGCAAGTTCAAAGTTCTCAAGTACTTTGGCGTAAACATCACGCGTATCTTTATAAGACCACATTGGATATGTAAACTCTTCTGCACCTTCAACACCAAAGTAAGTTACTTTTGCCCCTGTTGCTTCAACTAAATAATCATATTCAATTCCTGATTCTGTTGTAACTGTTTCAAGCTTTTTGTTTTCATAATCAATGCTAGTAACCTCATCTAATACAAGATTTACATATTTTTCATTAAATATTTTTTTATGATAAACACGAATTGCTTCGAAATTTGTACGGTCAAACGCTGCCTCATGCAATTCTGTCATTAAAACATGGTATGGTTGTTTATCAACTAGTGTAATTTCAACTTCACCTGCTTTAATTTGTTTTTTCAATTTTTTAATTAACCCTTTAACCGTTAATACTCCAGCATATCCTCCACCGACTACTACGATTTTATTCTTTTCCATTTATTCTCCTTTTCATTATTAGTAATTCTTCATTTACTTTGATAAACTCTTTTTTGTTTAAGTAAATGTCTAATTCATTTAATAAATCTTTTTTTAACTCATTAATATCAACTTCTTGTAACTTAAAATATAAATAATTCTTTATTCCATTCTCATCATCACGACTTGATTTACCACTAATTTCATATTGATTATCATAATCAAGTACATCATCAATCTTTTGAAATAACAATCCAAATTCGGTTCCCAAATTTTTCATTTTCTCTAATCTTTCATAGTCATAATCTAATTCTTCATTCATTAAATATCCTAAAACAAAAGCAAATCCAAAGAAATTTGCCGTCTTCTTTTGGGCATAGATTTCGTAGTCTGATAATGTTTTAATCTGACTTGCAGTTAGTTCACTATCAATCAGTCCATTAATCAATTCTGAAAAAACTTGATTGAAATATTTTAAAATGACCTGCTCTTTTTCCCCATGGTGATTTTGGGATTTTATCTTAACTTCAACCTCTTCATAAATTTTATTTGTAATTTTACAAAGTAATAAATCTGAAATTAAAATAGCAGTTCGATCAGAATAACGATAATTCAGTGTTTCCTGATAACGACGATGGGTCGCTTTATCAATTACATCATCTTGAATCAATGTAACTAAGTGAAACAATTCAATTAAAGCTGCAAACTGATAATTGGGAGTTTCTAACTGTGATAAGAATAATTTTGCTCGTAACATTTTCTTTTTTCCAAGTGCTAAGCGACACACATCATTTTTATACTCATTAGCCAACTCGTAATTTAAAAATGTAAGAATTTCAGCATCAATCATATTTGTTACTGTCATTTTGACATCTTTCTGATTCACTTCACTCGCTAATAACGAGATTAATTCGGTTTCAATGTAATCTCTCAACTCTGTATATTCACTTTCCTTTGGTAATTTTCGATTAAATAGAGCTTCAAAAATTATTCGATCACCTTTTAAAATATCATTTGGTGTTATGTTTTCTTTTTTGTGTAATAATATTGCTTTATCTATCTTCTGTTTCAATCATTCCTCTTTTCACTTAAATGATTATACCACATTTTCCGAACTTTTTTCGAAAATCTAGCTTCGTTCATTACTAAATTCGCTTATTTTTCGAATAGAAATTTCAATATTATTACCAACGACTGCTAAAAAGTCATTTTCTACACTAACCGCCACAACATAGTTTGTACATTTCACCCGAATAATTTGATTATCACCATATAAAATCTTCTCAACAATAATACCGCTAATCCCTTGTTCGACAACCTTAACATCAGTAGGTTTAAAGCAGACTATTTCGGCTGATATTTTAATTTTTGTCAAATCATAATACTGTTCTGCTGTCAGTTCATTTAAATATTCAGGATTAAAAAAACGAGCGACAAATAAACTTTCTGGTTGATGATAAACTTGTTCTGGCGTTGCAATTTGCATAATTTTCCCATCATTTAATACAATAATTCGATCAGCCATACTTAATGCATCAACCTGGTCGTGCGTAACCATAATTGTAGTTGTTTGTAATTCTTGGTGAATTCGTTTAATTTCGTGTCGTAATTCAACTTTTAATTTTGCATCTAAATTACTTAATGGTTCATCCATTAAAAAGACTTGGGGACTTGTAGCAATTGCCCTAGCAATTGCAATTCGCTGTTTTTCTCCCCCACTTAATTCATTTACCGATTTTTGTTGATACTTTTCCATTTTAACAATAGTTAAAGCACGTTTTATCCGTTCTTGGCGTTTTTGCTTATCCATTTTTTGGATTTTTAGAGCAAATTCAATATTTTTCTCTACATTCATATTTGGATATAAAGCATAATCTTGAAACACCATTGCTATGTTTCGCTTACTTGGGTCTAAACTACTAACATCTTTATTTGCCAAAGTAATTGTTCCAGTATCAACAGGGTGTAATCCGGCAATTGCATCAAGTAGTGTACTTTTCCCACTTCCACTTGGGCCAACAATCACAATGAATTCTCCTTTTGCAATTTTTAAGGTCAAATCATTCACAACTAAAGTGTTTCCATGGCTTAAACGCAAGTTATCTATTTTTATAAAATCCATGTTGCTCCTAGAAGTAATCCTGATATAACTGTATTAAATGCCACAATTTGTTGTAATGGTTTTGGTCCATATTCTCGAGCAAGTCCATCTCGATATTCCTTTAATTGATAATACGGTAAATACCATTTAATTACTCCAAAATAACTAATTATTATAAAGCCAATTAAACTAATTACCACATTAATTGTTGAGGTTGAAACAATTATCCATAAAATATATACGGTAATAATTTGCGGAATTAAAATTGTAATTGCTCGACGAAAACCTAAAATATGACTTAAAGTTGTTCGATGATTTAAATCTTTTTGATAATCAACAGTATTATTAGCTGACATTAAAAAACTCACCATAAAATAAGAAATTAACCCTAACATGATTCCATAAATAGTAACTGCTCCTGCTTGTAAAATAATCCCTGAAACAACACAAAGTAGTCCACACATTAATCCTGAAACAACTTCACCTACCGGTAATTTAATGTATGCAAATTTAGTTAGTGAATATAAAATTGCAGCCAAAAATCCTATAATTCCAATTACTAGGACTGTTAAATCTTTGGAAATGTATACTGTTAATAATCCACTTATAATTCCGATTCCACTTGTAACAATTAGAGCAACAATGGCGTCAAATAATGTTGCGTCTTTTCGAACTAAACCCTCACTCCCAAAGTGTCCGGTAATTGTTGTTTCATTTTCTTCTTGATACAGGACACCACGAATTTCATTGGCTATATTAGCTACAATGTTAAAACAAAATGCACTTATTACCAAAAGGATTAATAGTAACCAATTAATGCTTTGATTAATATATGCTCCATAGGCAGACCCTAAAAGGGCACATGTTCCAGCAACAAACCCAGTCCGAATTTCTAATACAGTGTAAACTCGCTTGAGAAAACTTAATTTTCTTTGTTCCATTTTAAAATCACCTCCGATAAGTCTTGTCCTTTTAATTCAGGGTTTTTTTGACATTTCCACAAATAACATTCGTTTAATGCCTCTACTTGATACTCACCATCACACTGAAATTCAAAGTTTTCATAAAATGTTTTTAATCCATCATTATAAGTTAAATGTTTTTTTACCGCATTAACTTTAGCAAGTGGTGATAAACAATTATAATGTTCACCGGCTTCATTTAACGCTTTATGGAAATTTAAAACATTTTGTTCTCCATACATATCAATATACTCACGGTGAAATGCCCAGCACGTAAAATTATTAGGATATTCTTTTCCTTCATAAACAAGATCATAACCATGACCAATAAATTCAATTAAAAAGGGATCAATCATGCATGCACCATCAACCGATTTTGTCCGAATCATTTCAACTCTTTTTTGCATACTAAGTTCTGAGATAAATTCAAACTGGTATCCGTTTTTTTTCAAATAGTATTCTGTATAAATTCCTAAACTTTGGGTTTCGGCTGCTAAAATTTTAAGTCGTTTGGATTTATCAACATCACTTCTTAAAATCAATTTCATTGTTCTAGTTAAGTCACTTGTAATTACTAAATCTTCACCTTGATTAAGGCGTTCAAAAATTCTTGTTGTATCACCAACTTGCGCTGTTACTGTCTCCATTGCAAAAGCGGGAAAGTGACCTATTTTCTTAATTTCAACATCAAGATTATACTTTTTAAATAAACCCAATTCTTCTGCTAATAATGGCTGTAATGATAATGGATTTTTTTCAAGTAAACCAATTTTAATCATATTTCTCCTTAATTTATCTGTTTTATTATTTTGTTATTTTCCCATTGCAACAAAATTAAAATCACCACAACTGGAATTATTAAAAGTACGACAGTTGCACAAATCATCGGCCAATTAATGCTATACGGACTAATAAATGTATATAAATATGTTGATAATGTCTTTTTTGTTGGTAGGTACAAGAATTGTAAATAAAAATCATTATAAATTTGCATCATCTTATATATCGTAACAACCATAATTGCTGGTTTCATGTTCGGTAAAATAATTTTCCAAAATATTTGCCAGTAATTTGCACCACTAACCCGTGCACTTTTATCAACAGTTTGGGGAATTTTACTAATATATTCCCGAAAAATATTAATAATAACAATATCTGAAACGCTATATAAAAGGACCATTCCTGAGATTGTATTGTATAGTTGAAGCTTATTCAATACTTGGAAAATAAATATTTGCATTACTGCTAGAGGAATTAGTGAAGTAATCCAAAATAATAACATTATCTTCTTTTTAAATTTAAACTTAAAGCGTTCAAATACAAATGCAACACCGCACGAAAAAATCGAACTAAAAATTACCGTTAAAGTTATTAGTGAAAATGTTGTAATTAACGATTGAGCCAGATTTAAGTTAATTGCCGCAAAATAGTTTCCCAAAAACAACTGTTCTGGTAAGGTATATGCCGCTGAATTATAAAATTCTTGTTCGGATTTAAATGACCCAAGAATTATTGTTAAAAGTGGTAATAAAATAAAAAGACTCCATATTATATTAATAATTATTTCTAATATTTTTCTAGTTTTTTTCATTTCCCACTCCTCGCTTTAAACAAATTATTAAGACAATCAAAATTATCCCACTTACAATAAGACTAATTACACTTGCCAGTCCATAATCTCGCATTGAAAAAGCGACTTCATTTAAGCGCATTAAAATCGTTTTTGTTTTTAATGCTCCTTGACTAATTACCATTGGAATTTCAAGGACTGTAATTGTTCCTATTATTAACATTGTAATAATTAAATTAAGAGATATCCGGATATTTGGAATTAATATATAACGTGCAATCTGATATTTTGAAGCACCCACTTGATATGCAGCTTTCACTAGGTTCTTGTCAACACTATTTAATCCTGATAACGTTAGTAAAAAGGTAAATGATGTAAAACGCCAAACAGAAATTAAAATGAGAGTATAATTAATTATTTGTTGGTTTCCAATCCATAATGTTGTTCCAACTTCATAGTTACCAAATGAAATTAATGCTAATATTTGGTCAAACATTCCGCTTGGTTGGAAAAATAATAGGAAAATCAACCCAACGGCGACCGTATTAACAAAGATTGGTAAAATTGTAATAATGATTAATACCTTTTTTAACCGCTTTTGAAAATAAACAAAAACTGCTAAATACACACCGATTATTAATTGAATTATTGCGCTTAAACCATAATAGAATATTAATCTAAATGGCGCTAAATTGTCTTCATTTATAAACTTAATATAATTTTCAAAACCAACAAATGTGTATGAAGTTGAAAATCCATCCCAATTAGTAAAACTAAAATAAATAATCAACCCTAAAGGTATTAAAATAAAAAAGAAGATTAATAACATGGGAACAATCAAGAACACTGCTATTGTTCTTGATTGCTTAGTTTTTAAATTATTCATTTGCTTTTAGTCCAGCTTGGAATCTTTCCTCAACTTTGTCTAACCATGCTTGATAATCTTCTTTGTTTGTTGCAACGCCAATTAATTCTGTTAATGATGACTTAATTGAACTTAAATTTGCTTCTTTAGTTACTGCAAAAAATTCTGTTTTCACTTCTGGTGTTTCATTTGCAATTGTTCTAATTGTTTCATAATCATTTAATTGATATGCAATACTTTCTGGTGCATCTTTATTTCCGTCAATTTCTGGAGAAAATCCACCATTTTGATAAGCATATCCACTTTCCGAACTTAATAAGAACTCAACAAATGCATGTGCCGCTACTTTATTATCCGAATTTTTGCTGATTCCAACTAAATCATCCGGACCAATTGCCATATATTGTTTTCCGTCAGTTTGAACTGGAAATGGTGCCATTTTAATTGCTTCTGGATTTTTAGCTTTTGACTGAACACTTGCTAAATTTTGACTACCCATAATAATAAATGCTGTATCACCATTTGCTACTTCCTGTTCACTTTGCATATAATCTGCAGTCATCGGATCTGCTTCTGTATAACCACGTGTAATCATTTCATAAATAAAATCATAAATTTCACGATATGGTTGTCCTTCAGCTGTTATCGTTTTAGCAGCTAAGATATCACTCATGTACTGCTCTCCTCCGTATGAAGGAACTGCACCACTCCATAGCATATTCATTTTATTTAAATTTGAATACCAACATGTTTTTCCTAAATCTTCGATTTTAGCACATGCTTCATACATTTCCTCACTTGATTTTGGAACTTCAACTCCTGCTTCTTTAAATACATCTTCATTATATAACATACCTAATGTATTAACTGAAATTGGTAGTGCATATGTCTTGCCATCATACATTGCTTGGTCGGCAAAATTATATTTTTCTGCAACTTCGGCTTCTGTACCAAGTGGCTCAATAAAGTTCGGTAACTCCTCAGGTTTACTTGTCATTGAAAATGGTACTAGTAATACATCTCCATATTCACCTGAAGTCATACGTGTTGTAATGTATTCATCATAATCATTACCTGTACTTTCCCAATTGATTTTAGTAATTTCTGGATACTTTTCCATAAACTTCGCTTCAACATCATTAAAACGCTCTTCAGCATCAGTATAACTTGTTACAACTGTAAGTTCTCCACTTACTTCTTGTTCTTTACCTGCTGATTCCGAATTACAACCTGTTAGAACCAACAAGAAAACTAATAATAATATACTCTTTTTCATCTTATATTCACCCCATAATATTATACCACATGTAATTTACCATGCGTAATTATCGGTCTTTTTAGTTGAAATATATCATTTTAATAATAGAAAACTAACCTAAGTAAATTTTAAGTTAGTTTTAAGTTATTTATCTTTTTCGTAGTTTCTTTATCATTGGGTAGACTTTTTCAAAACCAAAGTAAATTAGTTTATTTAATACTAATTCAAATTCACCAACAAATTCGATAATATCGCCACCAAATCCACGCTTAAACTGGTATAACCCGATTGCTTCATTATCTTTATCGGTTGAACCTGATATTCCAAATAAATCAAAGAATTGATCACCTTTTTTAACTGATTCAGCAATCATACTATTAACTAAGAAATATGTTGGGTAAAAATTACGGAATTGATTATGACTGGCACCATAAACATACCATGTTTTATCGACATCAGAAATTGTAAAACCAGCAGCTAAAATTAATTCTTTATCTTTGCCTTCAAAGTAAGTATTTAATTCCTGCATTTCTTTTTCAATTCGTTCTTTTTTAGTGATAATATCATTTTTTTGACGAAGCGTATTCTTATACTTTTTCCCACCTGCATTCATTTCAGCAAGTTTAGCATCAAATTCACTAATTTGTTGGTTAACCTTATCTAAATCATTTGTTAGTGCTTCCATTGTTGCTTGATAATCCAAAATTGCAAAATGAAGTGCGGCATTATCTGCAAATTGGTCTAAAATATTCGCAAAATAATCAATACTTCTAATTGTAAAATTATCACGCTTTGCTGTTAGTGTTAGTAAGTTATGAAAATCCTGTAGTCGTTCTTTACCTGCTTTAACATATTTTAATTTAAATTGTTTTCCAGCTAGGATTCGTTTTTTTGTCATTTTATCCATTTCTTTTTCAATATCTTTCATTGGATTACTCGTATTAATACGAATAGTATGACGTGGCTGCATCCCTTCAAAATTATCAACAAAACCAAGGTGCTTAAACCCTGTATTAATTATATTTTCGACAACTTGATTATCTTTTTCTCCTGTTGGTTTTAAATAATAATCTAGGTTTTGATAAACTAATTGAGGATCAATTTTCAAAACAAATACACCCTCTTTTTTTAAATAAGTTTTTAATAATGCTGTTGCATCTAAAAGCCGTTTTTTATTTGTATAATCAATTAGTATTCCACGGGGAGCATAGGCTAACTTAACCATTTTTTCTTTTTTGATTTGAACATTTACTGCTCCCACCATTTCTTCTTCTTCAAAAAAACCATATAACTTATATGTCCAATTAACCGTTTTTCTAAACTCAGACCAATTAACACAATTTAAAAAATGACTCATTTTATGTGTACTTTGATACTCAGTATATTTTTCTTTAGAAATCTCTTTTATTACCATAATTCTCCTCGCTCTGTTCGTTTTAAATCGCCATACTATTTTATCACATTTTTATTAATTACATTTAAAAATCATTGATTATTAACAAAACTATCATTTTATTTACTTTATATTATACTAAAAATCACTAACACGAAAAACTTATACATTTATACAAATAAATGGATAATAATATTTTCTTATGATATACTATAGGTGTAAATTAAAAATTAAGGAGTTATTATGAGTATTTTCAAAGATCAAGATAATCGAATTCTTTTTCGATATTTATTAGTACCACATGTTATATTTTCTATTCTATTACTAATTATTACAAATATGTCAATGGAATATATTATTGATTTCATTTACAATTTCAACATTAATAGTTACCAAACTACAAGTTTAATTAGTTTTGCATTTGGTGGAATTATTATTCGTGTTAGTTCAATGTTAATTGTATTTGGTGCATATCTATTTTTCTTCACAAAAGGATTAAAAAAACTGAACGAAAAATTAAATTTTTCAAGTCAACCAATTAAAATGAGTTCTGTATTAATTGCACTTGTTTTAACATCAATAGCTACTGCTATCGTTTCAGTGATTCCAGTAGTCGGAAAAATTGCTGTAGTATTTTTACTACCTGTTATTATTGATATGATTTTTATCAAAAAAATTAATGGTAGTGAAATAACATTAAGTTGGCAGGAAATTAAAGACAATTTTAATTATTATATGACTTTTTCAATCAAAATCCTTCTTGGAATAATTGGAATATTTTTAATACTTGCTGCAATTGGATATATAATGATATATACACTTAGCTTTGATTTGTATTTTCTATTTATTCAATTATTTATATTTTTGGTGATGATGATCAATCTTTATGTCATCTCAGTTGTGTTCACATATGTAATTAAAAACGCAAATTCTAAATGCCAAGCAGAGGTTATCACTTCTAATGTTATTAAATAAGTGATCATTAAAAAAGTAGTTCAAGTTTTAACTTGAACTACTTTTTATTTTTGTACTTATGAAAATATTTTTTTGATTTTATCAAAGAAATTCTCTTGGTCTACGTGTTTTTCTTCATATTGGGCTAATTGTTCTAAAAGTTCACGTTCTTTAGCACTTACTTCTTTTGGAACTTCAATATTAACAATTACATATTGATCCCCTGCTCGTCCTTTATTTGGATGAACTCCTTTTCCTTTTAAACGTAATTTTGAACCTGTTTTTGTTCCTGATGGAATTTTAAATTTAACATCACCATGAATTGTTGGAACATCGATTGATGCACCTAAAACAGCTTGAGTATAACTAATTGGAATTTCAACAATTATATCATTACCACTACGTTTAAAGTGGCGATCTTCTTCAACAATAATATTTAGGAACAAATCACCATTCATTCCTCCACGATATCCACCTTCACCCTTTTGGGGAACGCGCATATATGCATTATTTTCAACACCTGCTGGAAAATTAATCGTAATTGTTTTACTAACAACTTCACGTTTTTTCCCATGACATTTCGTACATTTTTCTGCAATTTCTTGGCCTGTACCATGACAATTTGGACAAACAGCTTCCGTCATTGCCATCCCAAACATTGTTTGCTGTTGACGACGAACTTTACCCATTCCTCCACAAGTTGTACATTGTTTTACATTACTTGGGTCTTTTGCTCCAGTCCCATTACAATTTGAACAATCTTCTTCACGCTTAACAATAATGTCTTTTTTAGCACCAAAAACTGCCTCTTTAAACATTAACGTTACTGTTTGTTCCATGTCACGACCAGGTCGTGGGGCGTTAGGATTTTGTTGACGTTGTCCGCCAAAGCCACCAAAGCCACCACCAAAACCTCCTCCACCGAAAATTTCTGAAAAGATATCACTAAAGTCAAAGCCTTGAGCTCCGCCACCAAATCCACCTTGGTCAAATGCTGCGTGACCAAATTGATCATATTGCGCACGCTTGTTTTCATCACTTAAAACAGCATATGCTTCTTGAGCTTCTTTAAATTTTTCTTCATGATTTTCTTCTTTTGAAATATCAGGGTGATATTTTTTCGCTAGTACTTTAAATGCGCGTTTAATTTCTTTTTGTGAGGCATCACGACTAACGCCTAAAACGTCATAAAAATCTCTTTTATCCATTAATTTTAACTCCTTTTATTTTCTAAATAACATGATGATTTGATTAATCACCCAACCAATAACTGTTATTATTGCAACAAATAATACTATCATGATTAAAAACAATACCATTAATATTTTTTGATACCATTTCATATCACCCATTTTAATTACCTGTGCATTAAAACCTTGCTGATATTTGGTATAATCAAATCCACCTTGCTGACGATTTGTATATGCTTCATGACCTAGTTGATCATACTTTGCCTTTTTTTCCTCATCACTTAGTGTTTCATAAGCTGTTTGAATTTGTTTAAATTTTTCTTCACTACCTGGTTCTTTATTAATATCAGGATGGTATTTTTTTATTAAATCTCGATATGCCTTTTTAATAGTTTTGGTGTCAGCATCCGTGCTAACAC
>CAZFWW010000036.1:0-12999 GCA_964522645.1 uncultured Mycoplasmatales bacterium | reverse complement strand
AAAACAATAATGCTTATTAAATGAATTAGCAACTAATAAGTTGCTTTTTTTTAAACGATAATTAAAGGAGAAAAATGAAAGAATACAAACATCTTGAAATTGAACAAAAGTGGCAAGAAAAGTGGGAAAATGAAAAAACATTTAAAACAGATGCTAGAAGTGAAAAACCAAAATTTTATGCTCTTGATATGTTTCCATACCCTTCAGGAGCCGGACTACACGTAGGACATCCAGAAGGATATACAGCAACAGATATTTTATCACGTGTAAAAAGAATGCAAGGATATGAAGTAATGCACCCAATGGGATGGGATGCGTTTGGTCTACCAGCAGAACAATATGCGATTCAAACCGGAAATCACCCTGCAGAATTTACCAATAAAAATATTGATACCTTTAGAAAGCAAATAAAAGCTTTAGGGTTTTCATATGATTGGGATCGTGAGATTTCAACAACAAGTCCAGAATATTACAAATGGTCTCAATGGATTTTTATTAAATTATTTGAAAATGGATTAGCAGAATTACAAAATAAACCAGTTAATTTTTGTCCTGAATGTGGAACAGTTTTAGCAAATGAAGAGGTAATTGACGGTAAGTGTGAACGTAAAGGGCATGATGTAATTAAAAAGCCGATGCGTCAATGGGTATTAAAAATCACAAAATATGCAGATCGCTTATTAGAAGATTTAGAAGATTTAGATTGGCCAGAAAGCTTAAAAGAAATGCAACGTAACTGGATTGGTAAATCAACTGGTGCTAATGTAAAATTTAAAATTGAAAATCGTGATGAGTATGTTGAGGTATATACAACTCGTGCTGATACAATTTTTGGTGTAACTCATCTTGTTATTGCACCGGAAAGTGAAATTACGGATTCTTTAATTACTCCTGAAAATCGGGAAGCGGTTGAAGCGTATATTACAAATGTAGTAAATCGTAGTGAGTTAGAGCGTACCGAATTAAATAAAGATAAATCAGGAATCTTTACAGGGTCGTATGCACATCACCCATTTACTGGAGAGAAAATTGAAATTTGGATTGGTGATTATGTACTTGCCTCATATGGAACAGGTGCAGTAATGTCGGTACCAGCACATGATCAGCGTGATTATGAATTTGCTCAAAAATATAATATTCCAATGAAACAAATCATTGAAGGTGATATTTCAACAGCAGCAATGGTTGATGATGGGATACATATCAACTCTGATTTCATTAATGGAATGACGAATGAAGAGGCAATTGCAACAATTATTGAAAAATTAGAAGCAACAAACACAGGAAGTAAAGAAACTAAATATAAATTACGTGATTGGTTATTTTCACGTCAACGTTATTGGGGAGAACCGTTTCCAATTGTCCATTTAGAAGATGGAACAATTATTACTGTACCAGAAGAAGAATTACCAGTTGTTCTGCCTGAAATGGACAAAATTGAACCTGCAGGAGATGGAACAAGTCCCCTAAGTCGAGCGACAGACTGGCTGTCAGTAGAAATCAATGGGCAAAAAGGATTACGTGAAACTAATACAATGCCACAATGGGCAGGATCATGTTGGTACTATCTACGTTATTTAGACCCTGAAAATCATGAAAAATTAGTTGATCCTGAAATTGAGAAAATGTGGATGCCAGTAGACATTTATATTGGTGGAGCAGAACATGCAGTTTTACACTTATTATATGCACGTTTTTGGCATAAATTCTTATATGATATTGGCGTAGTTTCAACAAAAGAACCGTTCCAAAAATTATTTAACCAGGGAATGATATTAGGTGAAGGTAACGAAAAAATGTCAAAATCAAAGGGAAATGTTGTTAATCCTGATGATGTTGTTGAATCACATGGTGCTGATACATTACGTTTATACGAAATGTTTATGGGACCACTTGATGCTTCGATTGCATGGAGTACAGATGGTTTAGATGGATCACGTCGCTTTTTAGACCGTGTATGGCGTTTATATGACACAGCACAAATTGTTGAGCAAAATGATCTTGACAAAGTATATAATCAAACGGTTAAAAAAGTAACGGACGATTATGAAAAACTAGCGTTTAATACAGCAATATCACAATTAATGATTTTTGTAAATGAGGCAACAAAAGTAAAAACAATGACTCGTGAACAAGCGGAAGGATTTATTAAAATGCTTGCTCCAATTGCTCCACATATGTGTGAGGAAATTTGGCAAAACTTGGGACATGAAACAACAATAACTTACAGTTCATGGCCAACATTTGATGCGAAAAAAATAGTTGATAATGAAATGAAAATTGCAATTCAGGTAATGGGAAAAATGAAAAAAGTAATTACAATTCCTGCTGAAGCAACAAAAGAAGAACAACTTGCACAGGCAAAAGATGCTGTTGCAAATTTACTTGAAGGAAAAACAATCATTAAAGAAATTGTTGTTCCTAAAAAATTAGTTAACTTTGTAATAAAATAAATAAGATTTAAGTAAGGAGAAGATAATGCCATATTATGGATTTTCGGGTGTTGGAGTAGTAATAGTACTACTGTCAATGTTTTTGGGAGCAGTAGCCCAGTCAAATTTACGTAGTACATTTTTAAAATTTAGTAAAAAACGTTCAACTACAGATTTAACTGG
This sequence comes from uncultured Mycoplasmatales bacterium, assembly GCA_964522645.1. GTDB lineage: Bacteria > Bacillota_I > Bacilli_A > UBA3375 > UBA3375 > CAZFWW01. The sequence goes on along the minus strand of CAZFWW010000036.1, from coordinate 10,384 downwards.
AGCAGAAGTTGCAAAAAAGATTATGGAAAAAAATGGGGTAACAGATGTTAAAATAGAATTAGCATCTGGTTATTTGGGTGATCATTATGATCCACAAAACAAAGTTGTAAGATTATCAAAAGAAAATTACTATAGTTCATCAATTGCTGCACAAGCAGTTGCTGCTCATGAAGTAGGACACGTTTTACAGCATGCAGAAAATAGTAGTTTACTTAAAATTAGAACAGCAATTTTCCCACTTGCTCAATTTGGGAGTCAAATATCAGGACCACTAATTATATTTGGTCTAATAAGTAGTACAGGAGCTGTATCACCATTGTTATGGTTAGGAATTTTAGGACTTACATTTGGATTATTATTTCAACTTGCAACCCTTCCTGTTGAATTTGATGCTTCAGCTCGTGCGTTAAAACAATTACAATCAAATCAGATTGTTGGTAGTGAATTAATTACTGATTCAAGGTCAGTGTTAAAAGCAGCCGCATGGACATATGTTGTCGGAGCAATGGTTGCACTTTTACAAATTATTAGACTTGTATTAATTGCAAGAAATAGAGATTAAAATAATCCGGATTAATTCCGGATTGTTTCAATTTAAAAGTTCACAGCAACTACATAAATATGTCATATTAAAAACACTGGTTTGAAAATTAATATTGGTATAATAAGAATGTAAAATAATTATAAAGTTATTTTACACACTACCCACAGTTAAACATAAAAAAATATTAGACAAATTAAATACCCACATTAATTAAATTTTTCATAATATTCCAAAATAAATAAAATTAAAACCCACAAAAATTAAATTTTTCAAAATATTCCAAATAAAAAGAGTTTCGGCTCTTTTTTTAATGCATATAGGTTGAATTAAGAAAATATTTTAATATGTGTTGTGATACAATATATATTAAGATAGAAAATGATCAGAATAAATGATTATGAAAGAAAGGAAATAAAAAAATGGAAGCAAAAATTAGTCTTATTACAATTTGGACAAATAATATCAATCAGATGAAACAGTTTTATAAGTCAGTGCTAGGTTTTGAAATAAAAAATGATCTTGGTAATTATGTTGAGTTTGTATGTGGTGGTGTGAGATTTGCTCTTTGTTTACGAGAGGTAATGTTTGAGTATAGTGGTGAATACCAAAAGCAACCAGAAGGTCAGAGTTTTGAACTTGCTTTTCCGTGTAAAAGTCCGAAAGATGTTGATGAAACATTTCACAAGTTAGTTAATCAAGGAGTAACAATAGTTCATGAACCACAAAATATGCCGTGGAATCAAAGAACAGCACTATTTGCAGATCCTGATGGGAATATTCACGAAATTTTTGCTGACATTATCGAATAAATTAGCATTAAGATAACACTCCACATAAAAACCACATTTAACACATGAAAAATTCACTAACTTAATAAAGTTATTATGTATAATAAGAGTGTAAAATAATTATTGTTATTTTACATATTCACAAATATAAAAACAAAACTTAAAGAAAAATAAACCCACAAAATATATTTTTCAAACATTTTAAATAATAGAAATTAAATAAACCCACAAAATTTAAATTTTTCAAAATATTCCAATAAGAGCTTCGGCTCTTTTCTTTTTTAAAAAATTATCTTCACATAGAATTCATATTTAAAACATTATAAACCCACTATAGTTTTAAATATAATGTGTATAATAAGATTGTAAAGTAATTAATGACATTATTTTACAAACCCACAACATTACAAAAATGTAAAGATAATATTCGGAAACTCACATAGATTAAAAATTTCCAAATATTTTAAACAATAAAACTAAAATATAAAACCCACATTAAATTAAATTTTTTCAAAATATTCCAAAAAAGAACTACGGTTCTTTTTCTTTTTTATGTAATATATTTCTTCATATTAACTCCAAAAATATTACATCGTAAATCCACTAAATGATAAAAAATGTTGTGTATAATAGAAGAGTAAAATAAAAAATTATTTTACAAATCCTTAAAACAAACAAACTTAATAATATTAAACTCACATGAATAAACTTAAAAAGGACATTGTTCCTTTTTTTTATTTTTAGAGTGATATAAAATCAAAATGTGTATTTAAAAAAATAATATTTATATAAAAAAAAATAATTTTTTAATGAAACAATTATGAAAAATCAAAAAAAATATTAAAAAAAAGCCGATAAAATAGCGTTTTCTTATAAAAAAAGAATTTTTTTACGAAAAAAGGTTGCATTATCTTTTTTTTATGCTATAATAAATATGTAAAATAAATAAGATATTTTACAATAATTAATTTTTTCAAACACTCACATTAAACTTAAAATTTTTAAACCGTAATAAAAGATAGCTTAGCTATCTTTTATTTTATCAAAAAAGAGAAGAGATAAAATAACTTTATTTTATAATGAATTTATGTAGATAGTTCGTAAAGAGAGAAAAATGAATACCGAAAAAGATATTAATAGTATAAAAGCAGAAATATTATTAAGTGCAGCATATGTAAAAGCAAAATCAAGTGATCAACCAATTTCATTATTAGCATACTCTGATAGCGGCTTGTTACTCGCAAGTCGTGAATATAAAACTGAAAATGTGTCAAATTTTTCAAATGAAACGGTTGTAACAATTAACAGCGATGGTGTAAATAACATTATCGTTAGAAGTAATCAAAATGCAGTACTTAATGATGTAAATGAGATATTAACTTTGTTAAGATGAGGCTTAGCCTCATCTTTTTTTGTGAAAAATATAATTCGCTATTTTGTGTGGAAAAAAACAAATGAAAAGAAAAATGTGTTATCATTGACAGGAAGAAGGAGTAAAATGATGAAAAAGAAATATATATTAATACTATTTATTTTAATGTTAAGTGGATGTACAAATCAAGGAGATTCAACAGTACAAGATCGAGTTATAATGACAACGGTAAAGCCGATTACGGACATTACTCAGGCAATTGTCGGAGATAATTTTAAGGTTCAGAGTGTATTTCCTGAAAATAGTGACCCACATCACTATGAATTAACTGCTAAAACAATGCAAAGTGTTGTTGATAGTGAAATGTTTATTTATATATCAGATGAAAACAATGGCTTTAGTCGTGATTTAAAAGAGAGTGGAAATTACAATTCAATCTTTTTGAATATTACACAAGATTCGGCGTTTAAATCGGCAGTAAAACCAAGTTTATATGGCGATGTTGATGCTGTTCATACCCATGATGAGTCTGAGGATGAACATGCGGATGATGAACATAACGAAACTCCAGATGAAAATCATGAAGAAGTTATTTTAAATCCACATATTTGGTTATCTCCAAAAAAACTGATGTTAATGACAGATATAATAGTTGAAAATGTTAGTAAAATTGATGCTGATAATGCTGAGTTATATCGAGAAAATGGTGATGAAATTATTGCTAAATTAAGCGTTTTAGATGAACAATATGAAGAATTTGCAAAAGAACAAAAGTTTCCGTTAATTGTAACACATGATTCAGTTAGTTATTTAACATCAGATTATGGAATTGATACAATCGCATTATATGATTTGTCACATGAATCTGAACCAACAGCCAAAGAAATTGAAGGATATATTACCAAGATTAATGATGAAAAGATACCAGCAATCTTTGTTGAACAAAATGATCAAACAAATAAATTGATGCAACAAATTGCTGACTATACTGATTGTGAATTGAAAGTGTTTAATAACTTATCAACATCAGATCAAAGTGTAGATACCTTAACAATTTTAGAGGAAAATTTAACAGCACTTACAATTTTAAAGTAAGACAACATAATATAAAAGTTTACTATAACTATATTGACTTGAAACAAATTCCCGAAGAAAGTTACGTGCTTAGCAAAATGACTTTGAATTATGTTATATTTTAAGTATAGATAAATTAAAAAAGAGGAGTTAAAATGAAGTATAAGTTTAAAGATGATTTTAAATGGGGAGCAAGTAGTAGTGGAGTACAATCAGAAGGAATAACTAATAAAGCAAATCGTAGTATTTGGGAATATTGGTTTGAAAAAGAACCAGAAAGATTTTACAACCAACTTTCTAATTTTGTTGCTTGTGATACATACAATCGTTATGAAGAAGATGTAAAATTAATGCAGCAAGTAAATATGAATTCATTTCGAACTTCAATTCAATGGTCAAGATTAATTAAGGACTTTGAAACGGGTGAAGTTTGTGAAGATGCAAAGCAATTTTATCGTAACTATTTTAGTGCAATAAAGGATGCTGGAATTCACTTAGTAATGAATTTATATCACTTTGATATGCCTGAAGAATTAGAATTGAAATATGGTGGTTTTTTAAGTAAAGAAGTAGTAGAAATGTATGTTAAATATGCAAAGGCTTGTTTTGACTTATTTGATGATTTGGTAGACATGTGGGCAACATTTAATGAGCCAATTGTTCCGGTAGAATGTGGTTATTTTTATGGGCATCATTATCCAGCAATTCATGATCCGAAAATGGGAATGCAAGTTGGATATAATACATTACTTGCTCATGCGAAAACAGTAAAATTATATCATGAAGGTAATTACCAAAAAGAAATCGGAGTTATTTTAAATATTACTCCTGTATATGCAGCTAGTGAAGCACAAGCTGATATTAAAGCAGCAAAAGAGTGCGATGCAATATTTAATCGTAGTTTCATTGATCCAATGGTTAAAGGAGAGTTTAATCCATTGTTTAATGAGATATTAGATATGTACGATTTAATCCCACAACACACAAAAGTAGAAGATGAAATCATTTTAACGAATATTGTTGATTTTGTAGGGTTAAATTATTATGTTCCCCGTCGAGCAAAAGCACCAGCTCAAAGAACAACTGAAAATTGGATGCCAGAATGGCATTATGAGCCATATATTGATCCTAATGGTCGTTTTAATCCACATCGAGATAATAATGAAATTCACCCAAAGGCAGTTTATGATATTGCAAAAGATGTTCAAGATAATTATGGTAACATTAAATGGTATTTAGCAGAAATAGGGATTAGTATGACTAATGAAGACAATTTAATGGATGAAAATAAACAAGTAGATGATTCATTTAGAACAGAATTATTTAAAGAACATATGGTTGAATTGTATAATGCAATTGAAGAAGGTAGTAATTGTTTTGGAGTTCATCAGTGGACCTTTATCGATAACTGGTCATGGTTAAATTCACATAAACGTCGTTATGGATTTTACTATCTAGATTTAGAGACGCGTGAACGTTATTTGAAAAAGCATGGAAAATGGTTTGCAGAGTTAGTGAAAAATAACGGATTTTAGGCTTGACACATGTTTGCCACAACAAAATACTATAATATGAATGTAAAGAAATTTACGAATTACATTAGCTGGAAATGTGTTTAAATATTCATATTAATATAGTTTTAATTTGAATGTACTGGCTTTTAGACAGTATGTAAGTAAGAGAAAATAAGAAAAGGTTCTTATTTTTTCTTTCATTATGTTTGAAAGTAGAAAATAAGTGAGTGACAGTTTGGAAAGCTAATAATTGAAATTCAAGGAGAATAATGAAAAATACAAGATCAATGGATTATATGGGTGCAATTATTGGCTTGAAAAAAGTAATTGATATTCAGAGTTATTCTAAAGCAAGTGTTGAAATGCAAATTTCACAGCCCGCACTAAGTAAAAGGGTGAAAAATTTAGAAAACCTGTATGGTGAAAAATTAATTATTAAAAAAAATAATATAATGTCTTTAACCCCAATTGGAAAAATTTTATACGAAGAAGCCGAACAATTTGAGAGAATAAATAATATAACAAGAGAAAAAATTAGAATTAAGAAAAGCCAAATTAACCAACGAAAAATTGGGATTAATGAACAGCTATACTTAAATTATATTATTCATAATAAAAATTCCAGCTTTGAATACGTAACTTATATCGACGAAAATAAAATGCGAAAAGCATTTGATAGCCAAGAACTAGAAGGAATAATTGTACTAGAAAAAGGAATAAACCGCTTTGTTTATAAAAAGAAAAAAACAGTGTCAGAAGTAGAAGTTAAAGTGTATATTAGTAAGAAAAAATATATGGAAAATAGTTTAAATTCAGATACAATTAAAAATCACCAACAATTAATTTTCCAACCAACACACTTATCAAGTTTACTAACAGAACATTTAACAAATAACAATATTTTAAGCCAAAATTTCGAATACATCGACAATTATGATATTATGTTTGCCAAATTAATATTAAACCCAGATTTAATTTGTATAACAACAAGTATTTACGAAATACCTGGGAAATATATGGATGAAATAATCGAAATTAATGTACCACTAGAAAAAATTGGCGTTTATCTATTAGAAAAATAAGAGAGTAAATTCAAAAGAATTTACTTTTTTATTTTTTTAAAAACATAATAATATTGTATAATAAGGGTATAATGTTAAATTTAAGGAGAACAATGAGTAACATTTCAAAATTAGTGAAAGAGAATAATCAATTAATCAAGAAAATATTTCATCAACGTCAAGAATTAAATAAAATTAAAAAATTTAGGCTAGAAAATGATAAACTTGTACAGGAAATTCGATATGAACTTCGAGTTGGAAATCCAAGTTTAAGTGGAAATAAATTAGAGATGAAAATTAATCAAGAAATCAACAAAATTATTAAAAATGATGAGAGAAAGGCAAAAGAAATTGCTAAAAGAAAACGCAATGAAGAAATTGTCCGACTTCAAGATGTTGAACAAGAAAAAAAGCGATTAAAGCGGGGGATATTTAATGATTGCAATAACAGGTGCAACTAGTGGAATTGGTTTTGAGATAGCCAAGCAGTATTGTAAAGAGAAAAAAAGTGTGCTTTTAATTGGAAAAAATCAAAAGCAATTAAATGAGCAAAAAAGTTATTTTGAGCGAAGATTTAGAGTTGGGGTCGAGGTTTTAGCAACTGACCTATCACAAACGAGTAGTGTGAAAAATGTGTTTTGGGAAATTAAGCGTAACAATTATATAATTGATACGTTTATTAATTGTGCCGGAATGGGGCTATATGCAGAATTTGGAGATAGTTCAACTGATTTTGAAGTAAAAATGCTAAAGGTTAATGTTGAAGCAACAACAATTTTAACCAAGGATGCAATCCAATATTTTCGTGAAAAGAAAATTAAAGGTAAAATTCTGAATTGTGCTGCTGAAATGGCAATAGTTCCTACGCCTTATATGGCAGTTTTCGGAGCTTCAAAAAATTATGTAAAAATGTTTAGTCAAGCAGTTAATAAAGAGTTAAAAGAAATGAGTAGTCCAATTGTTGTTAGTACAATTTATATTCCAGCTACGAAAACGGAATTTATTGAAAAGTCAGGATGTAGTGGAGCAAATATGTATCAAGAATTATTATTTGAGCCGAAAAGAGTAGCACAAATTGCTAGAAAAGGAATTGAAAAGAAAAAAGAGAATATTTATATGTCACCTTCAACTAGGTTAATGAGTTATTTAATTAGAATAATGCCAACTCGTTATCAATTAATGTACATAAATATGAAAATGAGGAGAAAATAATGGATAAAAGAATTATTTTTATGGGTACACCAGATTTTGCAGCCTATATTTTGGAGGAATTAATAAAAAATGGAGTAAAACCAGGATTAGTTGTAAGTCAACCAGATAAAAAAGTAGGAAGAAAACAAGTATTAACACCAACACCAGTAAAAGCGGTGGCATCAAAATATGAAATTAGTACGTTTCAACCTGAAAATATTAAAAATGACTTTCAACCAATCATTGATTTTCAACCGGATTTAATCATTACAGCAGCTTATGGTCAAATTGTTCCGATCCAAGTTTTAAATGCACCAAAATATGAGTGTATTAATGTCCATGGTTCACTGCTGCCAAAATACCGTGGTGGAGCGCCAATTCATTACGCAGTTTTAAATGGTGATAGTAAAACCGGGGTAACTATCATGCAAATGGTGGAAAAGATGGATGCGGGTGATATGATTGTCCAGGCAGAGTTACCAATTGCAAGTAATGATACAGTTGGTAGTGTTCATGATAAGATGAAAGTTATCGGAGCAAAGACTTTAATTGCAACAATTCCCAAGATATTTAGTGGAGATTATCAAAAAACACCTCAAGACGAAAGTCAAGTGACGTATTCACCGAACATTACACGAGAACAAGAACGAATTAATTTTAAGCAAGATGTCGAACAAGTTTACAACCAGATTCGTGGTTTAAATCCATGGCCTGTTGCTTATTTTATTCATAATGAAAAACGTTATAAAGTATATACTAGTGAAATGTGTAATGAAAATCACAACTATCCTGCAGGTGAAATTATTAGTGTGACAAGTGAGGGAATTAAAATTGCTTGTAATCACGGAATAATCAGTATAACTGAATTACAACCAGCGGGAAAGAAAAGGTTGAAAGTAAAGGAATATATCAATGGTAAAGTTGAATTAACTGTAGGTGATATTTGTGAATAAAATTATTTTTGCAAGTAATAATCAAGGAAAAATAACAGAAATCAAACAAATGTTTCAGCAAATTAATCCAGAACTTCAAGTCTATAGTTTGGTTGAAATGAATATTACAGAAGAAATTGCAGAACCTGGAGTAACGTTTCACCAAAATGCACTAATTAAAGCACAGTACATTGCTAAAAAATATCCAAGTGATATTATCCTAGCAGACGACAGTGGTTTAGAAGTAGAGGCTTTAAACGGGGAACCAGGTGTGTATTCAGCACGTTATGCAAGTGAGAGTTCACTATATCAAACGGATAAAAATAAAGCAAATAACGAAAAGTTATTAGAACAGTTACGAGGTATCACTAATCGTAAAGCTAATTTTAAAACAGTATTATGTTTAATTATTCCAAAGTTAGATCCACTTTTTGTTTCAGGAAAAGTTGAAGGCGTAATATTGGAAAATTATTCTGGAACAAAGGGATTTGGTTATGATCCAATCTTTTCACATAATGGAACAACAAGTTTTGCAGAATTAGATTTAGTGGATAAAAACCAGATATCACATCGGGCAAATGCTTTAAGAAAGTTAAAGAACCATGAAATTTGGAAGGAAATTAAATGAAATACTCAGTATTAATAACGGCTGCTGGTCGTGGTTCACGAATGAATCTTGGTTATAACAAAATGTTGCATCAAATTTCAGGAGATACAATTTTAAATCATACAGTCAATAGATTCTTAAAATTTCCAGAATTTCAAGAAATAATCGTAATAATTAATCAAGAGGATGAAGTGGAAATAAAAAAGACGCTAGCAAAAGATAAGCGAATTAAAATTGCTTATGGTTTTGGTGAACGTCAGGATAGCGTTGGTAGTGGTTTGAAATTAGCAACAGGTGATTATACCTTGGTTCATGATGGAGCACGCATGCATATAAGTTCTGAAATGATTAACAATATATTAACAGCACTTGAAAGTGAAAAGGATGCTTATGTATGTGCCGTTAAAGTAAAAGACAGTATTAGAAAAGTAAAAGATAATAAAGTAGTTGAAGTATTAAATCGTGATGAATTATATGCAATGCAAACACCACAAATTGCCAAAACATCAATTCTCCAAACCGTTCATAGTTTAGCCCGAAGTGAAAAAATTATCGAGACGGATGAAGTAGGTTTACTAAATCGTTACGGTTACGAAGTTGAAATAATTGAAGGCGAGTATAGTAATATAAAAATAACAACAATCGAGGACTTATAATGAAAAACTATCAAAATACACATAATCTTGGAATAGTACCGCTAATTTATTTACAAAAACAAGCAGAATTAAAACTTAGTGACTCAGAGTTGGTAGCAATTATGAAAATATGTACTTTAATTGATGAAGAAACGGAATTTTCTACATTCTTAACATCAGCTAATATTACCCAGGATGATTTAATGGGATTAAAAAACAAAGAGTTAATTGATATCACAAAGGTAAATGGTAAATTAAAAGTTGAGTTAAAACCAGTTGAAAAGGAAATTGAAGAAATTTCAGAAATATTACCAAACATGTTAAATCGTGAGGCAGTTGATCGCATTAATTTTCTACTTAATCGAAAATTACAGATGTATGAACTAGAAAAAATTAATCGCTGGCTAAGTCTTGATTATACGATTGATCAAATTGAATTAGCTATTTCAAAAAGTATGATTAATGACGTTGATAATTTCAATTATATTGAAAAAGTATTATTTAATAATGAGAAAAAGAATCAGCAAAACTTAAATATTGAAAGAAATTTTGATTTGTATTAAGAATTATGTTATAATACTACTTGAGTAATTATGATTACTCCTTGCCCATAGGGCCAAAAAGACCAAAAGGAGGAAATATGAGAAAATATGAAGTAGGGTTTAT
>CAZFWW010000035.1:0-13108 GCA_964522645.1 uncultured Mycoplasmatales bacterium | reverse complement strand
TATGCATTATTTTGTTTTGTGTTCTTTATTACATTTTCTTGATTTTTTTTAAAACTCTTTTTTCGATTTTCTTTTAACATTTCAAGGTCACATTTTTTCCAAAGAATTCGATGTTCTGTAAGCAACTGATAATTTTCATCACGTTCGATAATTCCTCCACCTAAAATCAAAATATCATATTCCATTTCAATTACTGATTTAAGTGCCTTGGTCTCAATTTCGCGGAAATAATCAAGACCTTTTTTTTGAATAATTTGTTCTGGACTCATAAATTTTTCACTAATATATTGATCCAAATCAATGACAACTTTCCCCTTGTTTTGTTGCGTTATTCCATATGTTGTTTTCCCACTAAAAGGCATTCCAATAACAGCTGTCTTTGGATAAACAATTGCTTTAACATATTCTTGGACTCTTCTTATTTTTTCTTGATCAACTTTTAGATTATGCCAAATCTCAAAGGCATAAATTGCTTGCATAATTAACATATCAAGACCATTTTCGTGCTTAATATTATTACTCTGTGCATCAGCAAGTAGTTGATTAATGGCTGGATTATAATTTAAATCGTATACGTACTTATAATTTTTAATCAGATTTGTGGAAATTGGACTTACATTTTTATTTTGCATTGTTACTGGTGTTGTATTAATTAATAAATCGGCACTTATATTTGCTAACTCACTATAACTAACCATTGGTGGAACTGGTGTTCGAGACACAACGGTTATTTTGGCATGATTAAATACAAGTCTAATCATCTCACTACTCTTGGAATTTCCTAAAATAACTACTGATTTAATTTGACTAATATCACCTACTAGTAAACTGATGGCTGTTTTAAAACCTAAAACATCTGTATTATATGCCTTTTTATTACAGTCAATTGTATTGCAACTTTTAATTTTACTAACTACTGAGTCTTGCGTTAACGTATAATCTAAAACTTGTTCTTTATAAGGTGTTGTAACATTAAGTCCTTCGTATTTTGAAAAATCAAATTCTGCTAAATTAGCACATGAAATTAAATCATACTGAATTTGCTTAGCATAAAGACTTGCTAAAAACTCATGAATTATTTTTGAATACGAATACGTGACATTTTCTCCAATTAATCCAAATTTTCGCATTGAATATCCTTAGCATTTTTAATAATTTCTTGATAAACATTTATTATTTTTTGTTCATAGATACCACTATTTTTCACGATTTTTTCCATAATTATTTGTTCACGCTTAAAATCATCTATCATTAATTTTTTATTTTTTTTAACTTCACCTATTAAGCTGACTACATCATATCGTTTTACAAGTAGTTCGATAATTTCTTGATCAATTTTATCAATTTCCATCCTTAATTCTTCAATGTTATGCTTCATTTTACCCCTTTTCTATATTGTATCATATCCAACTATTTCAAAATAAATTTAAAAGACTGAAAACAATTAATTTTCAGTCTTTTACTCTCTTTTAGAATTATATTTCTTCTACTTTCTTTCCTATAACTAATAAAATTCCGGCAAGTCCGATAATTGAAACTCCATAAACGATTAATAAGTTAATATTTAAAGCCGCAAAAATATAAGCAATTGTTGATACTGCTCCAACCGTAAGTGCGTATGGCATTTGTGTTCTAACGTGTTCAATGTGATTACAACCAGCACCCATACTTGATAAAATGGTTGTATCGGAAATTGGTGAAAAATGGTCACCAAAAGTTGCACCAGTTAAAATTGATGAAATGGCAATTGTCACATAACCTAATTCAGGATTAATGCTATATGCAAGTGGAATAACAATTGGCATCATAATTCCCATTGTTCCAAAACTTGTTCCCGTTGAAAACGCAATAAACCCTGATAATGCAAAGGTAATTGCTGGTAAAATAAAGACTGGCATTGTCTCTGATAATTGTGATACTAAATAATCACTGGCACCAAGTTCACCAACTATTCCCCCAAGTGACCACGCAAATAATAAGACAAATACTGTTGATAAAAGCGAATTTGCCCCTTTAATGAAAACTTCTATTCCTTCATCAACTTTATATTGATTTAGAATTTGAGCACGAATAAATAGTACTAAAACGGTTAATAGTGCCGCTTGAAAAAGGACAATTGCTGCATCAGCATTTGAAAATGCTTCTTGTATTGTCATAAATGAAAACGGATTAGCATTAATACTCTTAATTAATTCTAAATCATCAGAAGCTTTAATGATTGCTATACCATTAATATAAAATAATGCTAATGAGCCAAAAATCAATGTTGCAATTGGTAAAATACCATCAAGAATATTTGATTTAATTCCTGGTTTTTCTTCTAGTGTTTCACTGGCATCATCTTCTTGTAAAAATCCCGGTGTTCTTTCACCACGACGTGCCATTTTCTCAACCTCTAACATTGGACCAAATTCACGAGCAAGATAAATTGTTAGCACGATAAATATTAACATTAAAACATTGTAAAAACGATAAGGAATTGATTGGACAAAAATCGTAAATGGTGATGCTGATATTCCAATTTGCTCAAGTCCTGAACCAATCAATCCCAGTTCATAACCAATCCAAGTTGAAATAATTGCAATTCCTGCAATTGGTGCTGCTGTTGCATCAATAATAAATGCAAATTTTTCACGCGAGATTTTCATCTTATCAATCATTGGACGCATTATTGGACCAACAATTAATGAATTGGCGTAATCATCAAAAAAGACAATTAATCCCATTACCCATGTTAATATTTGAGTTTGTTTTGGGGTTTTAGCTTTTTTAGCAACCGCTGTTGCCATATGTCTTGCTCCACCACTATAGGCAATCAATTGGATTACTCCACCAATAAATAGCACTTGTAATACAATCCCAGCACTACTTTGATCAGTTAGAGCATTTGTTAAAAAAATTGGGATTTGGATGAATGAGATAAACATTAGCGGAATAATAAATATTAATGTTTGTTCACCCACAATTATCATATTATACGTATTTAATAATAATATTCCACTATATAATCCTGTTGCAAGTGAAATATATACATTTTTAGTTTTAAATGCTAAAATAATTGCTACAAATGCTGGAATTAGTGCCATCCATCCGTAACTGGTCTGTCCTAGAATCTCCATTTTTCTCCTTTAAATAAAATAAGATAGTACACGGGCAGTACTATCTTTGGCATTAATCAGATTATCATTGACCAAAATAGCACTCCACTAACGTGACACCAAAATTACTATTAATAAGATTGGCAATAATCACTAATAATACAGTTAATGACTATTTCGGCATCATCCCCTTTTGATTAATCAATGCTGTATCATTTACTAATTAACCTACTAATGTTTGATGCACCTCTATTTTTCTGGTTTAATTATAACATAAAACAATATTTACTTGTAGTTATTTTATTCACATTACTTTTCTTAAACCTTTCTTCTGTTTTACTATAACTTTATTTAACTATTGACTGATTATATAAATCACGTTCCATTTGTGATAATTCAACTATAAACTCAACACCATCTTGAGTATATTCTAAATTTATTATTTCATGATTTTGTCGAATTTTATCCAAAACATTCATTTGTTTATAAGTCAAACGCATTGCTACCTTTTCATAATCACTAAAAACATTCGTAATTATTTCAGTTAATAATTTATCAACATTAATATTTGCTTTAGCACTAATTTTAAGTTTTTCACTTTCAATTTCTGCAATATCACATTTATTAATCACATTAATAAGTGGAATCTTTCCAGCCCCTAATTTTTCTAGGGTCTCACTAACGACTTTATCATGTATTTGGCGATAAGGACTTAGCCCATCTTCTAGGTGAATGATTAAATCCGCCTCAAGAATTTCTTCTAGTGTTGAACCAAATGCTTTAATTAAATCATGAGGTAGGTTTGAAACAAATCCGACAGTATCAACAAGTAAAAACTCACGTTTGTTTTCCAGTTTGATTTTCCGAACAGCTGTATCAAGTGTTGCAAATAACATATCCTTTTCAAATACCTGTTTATCAGCCCCAACAAGATTATTCATAAGAGTTGATTTTCCAGCATTTGTATACCCAACAACGGCAACTATTGGAATTTCATTACCACGTCTTTTTTCACGCTGTAAATTACGAGATTTACTATACTTTTCCAATTCATTTTCCAGAAAACTAATTTGATCTCGAACACGTCGTTTGTCAATTTCAATTTTCTTTTCTCCACTACCACGAGCAATCGTCCCGACTTTCCCTCCACCTTGGCGAGATAAATTATCATATGAACCGACCATTCTTGGTAAATTATATTTCAATTGTGCAATTGAAACTTGCAATTTTGCCTCTTTACTTTCAGCTCTTATTGCAAATATTTCTAATATAAGTTGTGTTCGGTCCATCACCTTAACACCTGTTATTTCTTCAATATTACGATTTTGCATTCCGCTTATTTCATTATTAACTATGATTAAATCAACTTCATTTGTTTGACAATATTCAGCTACTTCTGCAATCTTTCCTTTACGAAAATATGACTTACTATCAATTTGTTCAAGCTTTTGTGTGAACACATCAATCGGAGTAAATCCTGCTGCTTTTGTAAGGTTTTTCAATTCTTCAATATAATATGAAAATTCATGGTCTTTATAGTAATCTACCGCTAATAATAAGCATTTTATTTGTCCCAAAATTCCTCCTCTGACACCTTGATACATTAATTATACAATAATTATATATCTTAGTGAAATTATATGATATAATGAATATAAGTATATATATGTTTCTTTTATTTCAATATTAGAAGTATAAGTATTAAAACATATATGCGGGAAGGAGTTGAAATGAAAGGGACAGTAAAATGGTTTAACGCTGAAAAAGGATTCGGATTTATTACGACTGAAAATGGTGAAGATGTGTTCGCACATTACAGCCAAATCCAAATTGATGGATACAAAGTGTTAGAGGAAAATCAAGAAGTAGAATTCGAAGTTACTGAAAGCGACAAGGGAAAGCAAGCAAATAACATCGTAGTGCTTTAATCTCTAACAAAAAAGATATTCACCACAATATCTTTTTTTTATGCACCTTTAATTTCAATACTTAATCCAATTTAAAACAATTTAAAACAAAAACCTTATATTAAACTATTAGAATATTTATCTTATTCTTTTCGAGTTAATATAAGGTTTTTTTAATGTCCAAATCATATTTATATTCTCAGCTTTTACTCCTATAAAATGTTCTTTTAGAAAATCATATTTTTTTGCTTCTTTCAATCTCCCTTTCCCCACATTTATACTATATATCTTTTGCTAAAGAAAATACTCCATATAACAAATAAAGTATCTACATCATCCGATGTAGATACTTTATTTTATATTCAACTTTGGTTTTGGATTCGGAAAATTATTCATGAAATAATCTTGCCAAAACTACCAAGTAAATTATAATTAAACTTACACATTAAATAAGAAGTGAACAATATCTCCATCTTTCATAATGTAATCTTTTCCTTCAGCACGTAATTTTCCTGCTTCTTTAACTGCTTGTTCTGATTTTAACTCAATTAAATCAGCATAAGCCATAATTTCCGCACGAATAAAACCACGTTCAAAATCACTATGAATAACTCCTGCACATTCTGGAGCAGTCATTCCTTTTTTATAAGTCCATGCTCTAACTTCTTTAACTCCTGCGGTAAAATATGTCTCTAAATTTAATAAATCATAACTCATTTTAATTAAACGATCTAAACCTGGTTCTTCAATTCCTAAATCATTTAAAAATTCGATTTTTTCTTCCGCATCAAGATCAACTAAATCTTCTTCGATTTTCGCACAAATATGTGTAACTTTTGCTCCTTCAATTTCAGCATATTCACATAATTTTTTATAATGTTCATTTGCTTCAATGTCAATCAAATCTTCTTCTGTTACATTGGCTACATATAATACTGGCTTAATTGTAAGTAAATTCATATGTGTAATTGTTGCAAGTTCTTCTTTTGTTAGTTCAAGTGATCTTGCTGGCTTTTCAGCCTCTAAGTGTGCCACCATCTTCTCAATTGTTGCTGCTTCTAATTTATCATCAGCACTACCATGTTGAGCTTTTTTCCCAATACGACTAAGTCTTTTTTGTAGTTGCTCTAAATCTGATAAGATTAATTCTAAATTAATAATTTCAATATCACGAACCGGATCTACACTACCTTCTACGTGAATAATATTATCATTATCAAATGCACGCACCACTTGAACGATTGCGTCTGTTTCACGAATATTTGCTAAGAACTGGTTTCCCAACCCTTCACCTTTACTTGCACCTTTTACTAATCCGGCAATATCTGTAAATTCAAATGTTGTCGGTACTTCTTTTTGAGGTTTAATTAATTTTGTAATTTGTTCTAATCTTTCATCTGGTACTTCTACGATTCCCACATTTGGTTCAATTGTTGCAAACGGATAATTTGCTGCTTCAATTTTTGATTTTGTAATTGCGTTAAATAACGTTGATTTTCCAACATTTGGTAAACCAACTATTCCTGCTGTAAGTGCCATTTTTACTCTCCTTTTTGTAGTTTATATGCTTTGATTACATTTTCTATAACTTTAACAACTGTCATTACGCCAACACCACCTGGTACTGGTGTAATTGCTGCTACTTGTTCATGGACATTATCAAAGTCAACATCACCGCATAGTTTTCCATCACTATCACGATTCATTCCAACATCTATTATAACTAAATTTGAGCAATTTGTGAAATAACTTTCCGTAAAAAATTTAGCTTGACCAATTGCCGTTATTAAAATATCAGTACTTGCAATTACTCTGTCTAAATCTTTAGTCTTAGAATTACAAGTTGTAACCGTTGCACCTAAATTAATCATTCGTAAACTAAGTGGTTTACCAACAATGTTGCTGCGCCCCACAATTGTTACATTCTTTCCTGGAATATCAATATCATAATATTTAAGTACATCAATAATTCCTTCTACAGTGCACGGAAATAATCCTGTTTCATCACCAATAAATAACTTACCGATATTATCCAAAGTAAAACCATCAACATCTTTTTGCGGAGTAATTGCTTTTATCACTTTGTTTTCATTTATATGATTTGGTAGTGGTAATTGCACAAATAGTCCATTTACCATCTCGTCATGGTTTAACTCATTAATTTCTGAGAGTAATTGTGCTTCAGAAATTGTTTCTTCAAACTCACGCAAATCAACATTAATTCCTAATTCTTTTGCTAAATTAACTTTATTTCTAACATATACCTTACTAGCACTATTTTTCCCAACTACAATAATACTTAATGTTGGCATACTACTTAATTTTGCAAGTTCTAATTTGAGCTGATCAATTTTTGCTTGCTTGACTACATCAGCCTTTAATATCATATTACTTCCTCCACTTTTTCAACTTTAAAACCAACTGCAACTTGTTGATTATTTATAATAATTGGTCGCTTAACTAACATTCCATCACTTGCAAGTAATTCATATTTTTCCGTTAAACTCATTTCAACTAACTTTTCTTTTAAATTTAACTCACGATATTTCATTCCTGAAGTATTAAATAATTTTTTTATTTCCAACCCACTCCATTCATGTATTTCTTTTATTTGTTGTACCGTTAATTTATTCTCTACATTATCAATGTGAGTATACTCAACATTTTTTTCTTCTAAAAATTTTATTGCTTTTCTCACTGTTGAACATTTTTTATATCCATAGACTAATACCATTTTATACTCCTTTTAAAATCTATTTAATTATATCATATCAAGAAAAATAATAATAAATTTAGTATCATCAATCATTATTTTATTAAATTATTTATGATATCTTCCAACCCAGAGCAATAATTATATATAATATTAACAGATAGCAACACAATTAAATTAAATATTAAGGAGAAACATGAACAAACATCAACAAATTTTAAAAAATATTAACCCTAACTTGGAAATTCAAGAACGATTTACTGGAGGGATGTCAAACTTTACATATCATGTCATTAACCCTAAAAGTAAACATGAATTTGTCTTTCGTATTCCCGGATTTGGAGCTCAAAACTTCGTAAACTTTTTTATTGAAAGAAAAAACTTAGCAATTATTGACGAATTAAACATTAATTCTCGCACAATTTTCACAAGTCCAAAAGAAGGGATCAAAATTTCTGAATATATTCCTGGAAAAATGGTAGATGAAAATATTGAACTTGATAAAGTGGTTACACTATTAAAACGTCTACACAAATCAGACTTATTATTAGCTGAAGATTATAATCACCTAAACCGTTTGTCACACTATGAGGCGATACATAATAACAAAATTGAACGTTATTTCGAATTAAAACGTGAATTTTTAAGTATTTTTGAACAACACTTAAAACAACATACAATTTATCCGTGTCATAACGACGCTCAAGTTGCCAACATGATTATTGATGACAATGGTGAATTATCACTACTAGACTGGGAATTTGCAGGAACAAGTGACTATATCTATGATATTGCTTCATTTGGAAATAAGAACTTTAAAATGGCTGAAGATTTATTAAAAGCATACATTGATAACCCTAGTGATAGTGATTATGTTCGCTTATATGGATGGCGTTTTTTCCAATGTCTTCAATGGTTTAATGTCGCAAGCTACAAAGAGGAAGTTGGTTTAAGTAAAGATTTAAATATTGACTTTAAATTTGTCGCAAATAATTATTTAAATTTAGCTGAAAAAATGTTCAGTAATATTAAAAAACATCTCTAATCATCTCTGTGTTATAATAATTATAGTTTTTTATAACGTAATTAATTTTAAATAAGGAGAATATATGAATGAAAAAAATGATAATAAATCCTCAGCAAAAAAAAGTTGGGGAAAAAAACGTAATGGAAACAAGAAAGGTTTATCAAGTAAAGATAATATTAAAATAATGGCTCTAGGTGGTCTTGGTGAGGTGGGAAAAAACTGTTATGTAATTGAATATAAAAATGAATTATTTGTAATCGACTACGGTGTTTTATTCCCAGATAAAGACCAATTAGGTGTTGACTATATTATTCCAAATTATCAATACTTAAAAAATAATCAACAAAAAATTCGCGGTTTATTTATAACTCACGGTCACGAAGATCACATTGGTGGAATTCCATTTTTACTAAAAACACTTAAAATACCTGCAATTTATGCACCACTAACAGCAAAATTAATGATTGAAAAAAAATTAAAAGAACATAAACTAAATCAAAAAATTATTGAAATTAACGATAACACAACTTTAAATTTTGGGGAAGTTGTTATTGAAACATTTAGACAAACACACTCAATTCCTGATTCATTAGGGTTATTTATCGAGACACCACTTGGAAATGTCGTTTCTACAGGAGACTTTAAAGTTGATTTTTCTCCACCAGGACAAAAAGCAGCTGATTTCCACAAAATGGTTCATCTTGCAAACAAAGGTGTTTTATGTTTACTATCTGATAGTACAAATGCTCAAACACCGGGATTCAGTTTATCTGAAAGTACAGTTGGGAAAAACTTGAAAACATTAATCAAAGAAGCGGAAGGTCGTATTATGTTTACAACTTTTGCTTCAAATATTAACCGTGTACAACAAATTATTGAAGGTTCACTTGAAAACAAACGTAAAGTATGTATTCTAGGTCGTTCACTTGTAAATGCATTACAAATTGGAACAAAAACTGGTTATATTAACATTAAGCCTAAAGATTTAATTGAACCAAAACAAATTAAAAATTATCGTCCAAGTGAAGTAGTTATTATTTCAACCGGTTCTCAAGGAGAAAGTTTAGCAGCTCTTTCAAGAATTGCTAATGGATTAAATCCAAATATTGTTCTTGATTCAACTGATACAATAGTCTTTGCTTCTAATCCAATTCCAGGAAATAACTACCAAATTGGAAAAGTTATTGATTCTCTTGCAAAAACTGAATGTAAAATCATTAAAAATACAGATATGTTTAAAACACACGCTTCAGGTCACGCTTCTCAAGAGGAAC
Organism: uncultured Mycoplasmatales bacterium; assembly: GCA_964522645.1. Taxonomy (GTDB): domain Bacteria; phylum Bacillota_I; class Bacilli_A; order UBA3375; family UBA3375; genus CAZFWW01. The sequence continues at coordinate 3,089 of CAZFWW010000035.1, read as the reverse complement.
AAAAATTATTATTAACATTATGGCAACCTAAATATTTTGCACCAATTCACGGTACATATAACATGCTTAAAGCACACAAAAAAACTGCAGAATTATTAGGTATTGAGAAAAATAATATCTTTTTACTTGATAATGGTGATGTTTTATATATGAATGCCAAAAAACCAAAGATTCGCCGCAGAGAAGTTCCTGGTAACTCAATTTTTGTTTCAGGAAATAACATCAATGTGTCATTAACTGATGGAACAATGGATAAATTGGCAAGTGATGGTATTCTAATTTTTACAGCAATTTATGATGAAAATCTTAATTTAGTTTCTTATCCACAAATTATAACACGTGGATTTATTGTAATTAACGAATCACTTAAATTACTTCGTGATATTCAATCTTCATTTTTAGAACATTATCACCAAAATAAAAAGTTAGAAATCAATGAATTACAAACAGTATTAGCAAATAAAATGAGTGAGTACATTATTGATCGTACTGAAAAAATGCCACTTGTTTCTTGTAATTTAATTAAATATGATCCTGACAACTTTGTAAATGATGAAAAAGATGTTAAAAAGGAAATTAAAAAAGCACCAATTAAAAAAGCACCAAAAAAGCAACCAATCAAAAAACAAGCAGTTAAAAAGAAAGTTAATAAACCAGTAAAATAATTAAAAGTCCAGTATTGGACTTTTTTTAATTGACAAAATCAAAATAAAAAAGAGTCTTTCAGGGATAACCCATGATTGACTCTTTTCTTCACTATACTAATACATTGTTTTTAATTATTTCAATTTGATATCCATCTGGATCAGTTACAAAATAATAAAATGGTTCTTCTCCTGGTAACCCTTTTAAATCAGTTACTGTTAACCCTTGATTTTTGTGTGTTTCATGACTTTTAACGACATCATCAACACCAAATGCTAAATGACTAAATCCATTTCCTAAATCGTATTTTTCTGTCCCATAATTATGTGTTAATTCAATTTCATAACTCCTTGTTTCATCTGATAAATATACCAATGAAAATTCATATTCTGGATAGTCTTTACGACGAACCTCTTCTAAACCAATATAATCTTGGTAAAATTTCATTGATGCTTCTAAATTTCCTACTCTTAAACACGTATGTAATAATTTCATAATCTACTCCTTTTTATTTTCTACATTAATTATATTATTTTTTTTAAATTATTGGGAGAAATTTATAACATTTTAGACCAATTGTTTTCCGTAGTTTCTAATTAAACTAATCAAACTATAAATTAATAATAATAATCCTATTAATGCAAATACATAATTATGAGTTAAATTTAAAATTGTTTCGGCTACTAACAAAATATTTAATGCACTAATGATAATGATACTAATAATCGATCCAATATATAACCATCTTTTAATTTTAAAGCCATTCATTAATTTTGTATCACGAATTCCCATTACTAGAGGTATTAATGCAAATGGTAATTGAAAACTTAAAATTACTTGTGATAAGATTAATAAGTTATCAACCTCGTTTTCTCCAAAAATCATTATAACAATCATCGCTGGAATAACTGCACATAACCTTGTTATTAAACGTAATTTTTTTGGTTCTACTTTTATCTCTAAAAAACCTTCCATTACTACTTGACCGGCAAGCGTTCCCGTAATTGTTGAAGCTTGTCCTGAAAGTAACAAAGCAAAACCAAATAAAAGTGCTGACGCTTTTAGTCCAACAAGTGGGCTAAGTAGAATATATGCTTCTTCAATACTTGCCACTTCATGATAGCCTGATTGATTAAAAACTTGGGCTGCTAATATTAATATTGCCCCATTAACAATTAATGCCCCATTTAAAGCGATTATAAGGTCTCTTATCTCTGTCCTTACATCTATGTCATCTTTATAGCGTTTGAGCATTCCTGACTGCATATAGAGGTTATGAGGCATAATTGTTGCTCCTATCATCCCAATTGCAATAAATAATGCACTGTAATCAGGAATTGATGGAACAAGTCCACTAGTTAACTCGGGAACATTTACTCCTACCATCAACAACTCAATTACAAAGCAAAGGGTAATTGTTAAAACAAGTGTTACAATTATTGCATGTAAGTATTTAAATCCTTTATTTTCTAAAAACATGATTAAAAACACATCAAGTACTGTAATAACTACCCCGTATAGTATTGGAATATTAAATAATAATTTCAAAGCTACCGCACTACCTAATAATTCGGCTAAATCTGTTGCAATGATTGCAATTTGGGCAAGAATCCATAAAACTGTTTTAATTACTTTGCCATATTTTTCTCGACATAATTCAGCTAAGTCTAAATTTGAGTATTTTGTCAGATAAATTGTCAATGATTGTAATAGTATTGCAATTATATTTGACATAACCAATACCCAAATCAAACGATACCCATATTGTGATCCAGCGGCCAAGTCTGTTGCCCAATTTCCTGGATCCATATATCCAACACTAACAAAATATGCTAGGCCAAATATTGATAAAAATTTCTTTCTCATTCTCTCTCCATTTAATATTTACTTTCAATTCATTATATCATAATATTATGATGTGTGTTTTATAATTTAAAGTACCTTTTATATCGATACTTTTTTACCCTTCTATGACATGGATTTTACACTGCTTTAACATTTCTATAACGTGATTATCAATTAGTGAATAATAAACAAATTTATTATGCTTACGTGTTTTTACTAATTTTAATTGACGAAGAATACGTAAGTGATTTGAAACAAGTGATTGACTAAGTCCTAAAATAGAAACTATTTCACCTACACTCAGCTCTTTTTCATTTATTTCAAGTAAAATATTTACTCTTACTGGATCACTTAGACCTTTAAATATATCTGCCATTTCCATTGATACATCCATAGTTACCCCTTTATCAGAAAAAGGAACCAATTGGTTCCTTAAGTTTGTAAGAATTATTTTAATTCTACAGTAGCTCCTGCTTCTTCTAATTGAGCTTTTAATTCGTTAGCTTCATCTGCTGGTACGTTTTCTTTAATTGCACCACCATTGTCAGCGATTGCTTTTGCATCTTTTAATCCTAAATCAGAGTTAATTGCTCTAATTG
>CAZFWW010000034.1:4259-13399 GCA_964522645.1 uncultured Mycoplasmatales bacterium | reverse complement strand
GTGCGAAAAATGGCACGGCGTTACGATTTAAATTTAAAAATGCTAGTAATACTGTAAATACAAAAATTAGTATTAATATAATACTCCTTTTATTAGTTATCATTTTATACCTATCCATAAAACTAACACTCCTCTCCTTAACTTGTCACATGTAATTATAGCACCACAATGTGTCAAATATGTGGCAAGTGCTTATCGACATGTAAAAAACTTATAAATTAAGGACGAACAACCTTGTGAACATGTTCACTTTTGGGTTTTATGTCTCAGTTTTTTTAAAATATAACAAATTATATTTTTGTCACATAAAATGACTTTTACATAATTACCAAGTGTAATTCCAGTAGGATTTTGCCAAGAATTGGCGTTTTTTTATCATTTTATTCATTTAATTACTAAAAATTGTTTAATTTTTTAAAAAAAACATTCAATTTCTGTTGAAAATTAGAAATTAAATGTTTTTTAAACTTTTATTTATTTTTTATACTTGGCAGTATTAATGTATTTAATGTTGTTGCAACTCGTTCAAATAAATCCTCTACATGATCTACATAATACTTGTCACTTACAGTCATATATATATCATAACTGTTTTGTGGTTTGTTTTTCTTATCCATTGAAAGAACATTAACTCTTAAGATGTTGTGGTCAATTCGTTTTTCTAATTGCTCAATTTCTCCTTTGGGTAGTTCAAACAAAGAGCTAATTGTTGTGAATTTATTAAAATTAATTTTAGCTTCAATTTGTTTAATCCAATAAGTACTATCAAGGTGATTTCGGAAATTATAATATTCTAATAAGAAGTTAAAATAACTATACTTGTGATTTTCGGGGAAATTTGCTATTTTTAAATGTGACTCTAAATCATCTTTAATAATTTTAACTTGATCAATCAATTGTTTTTCTCCAACATGACCTGTTAAATAATCTTCAATAATGCTCATTTTATAACGATTTGTCCCTACTAAATAAACTGTGTTGATTTCAGCATGCTTAAGATAATATTCAAAGATTTTAAAATTACTAATAGCTAATCCATTCGTTGGATGATATGGTGAGTTATATTCATTATAGTATTTAATTGAAATCCCCCCATTTTCTTCCCATTCAATCAGATTCTGCGAATAATCATCGATTAAAATACACTGACCTATTTCTGTAATTTCAAAAATTTCTTTAACCATTCTTACTTTGCTATCATGCTCTGGAACACAAATATATTTTGGCTTTCCGGCTTCATCAGTCATGTCTAATAATTCCTGCTGACTAATTCCTAGAATTTCTGATATTCTTAATTGTTTATAATAATCATATTCTGGGTGTGGATATTTTGTAAGTATATAGACATTATCATTTTTCATTAATCTTCTAAATAATTCTGGGTCATGACAAATACTAGTTTCATACATTGATTTTATTGCTTTTTGATTATCATACGGATATTTACCAATACTTCGGTGTATTCTCCCTTCTGTTTCATATGAATAAAACCCTGAATGCTCAATTATTGTATTATCAACATCAATAAATATTTTCATTTTAACTCCTATTTTTAATTTTTTCTTTAACTCAAATTTTCGGGAAACTTTAAAAGTTTGACATTTTTTAATAACTACTATTTTAATTCGTCACAATTAATATCAACACTCTCAACGGGTTCTAAATAAACCATGTAGCGATGGGTAACTTCTGAATTAAAAGTAAATGGATAACATGTGTACAATACGATTCGTTCTTTTCCATCGTTAAAAAACACTTTATCTACATCCGTATCTTCTATTATTTGAGTATAAGTCACTTGATATGTATAGAAGTTTCCGTTAATATTTATAATAAATGGCGTACCATTTGGCACATCTTCCAAATTTTTAAACGCAAACTCACGATGACCTGCAATTACTGTATTACCGACCGTTCCTGGCATAAGCCCATTTGGATCAATACTAACCCCATAATTCATTGCTGCTTGAAGTCCATCCTCACTATCACCCATGACAAGTGATGCTTCTAGACCAATTGTAGGTGCAGAAATATAGCCAATTTGTTGATTTGGACTAAAGTCCTTAACTGAAATTGTCGGAATATTTTCTGTTGCCTTAATTGATTTATCCGTACAGACATCAGCTGGTGCCGTAAATTTTTCCGTTGCTTGATTATAATTTTCTCGTGCCTCAGCTTTCACTTTAAAGTAATCTTCATAAAATTGGTAACTAAAATATCCAATTAATATAATTAAAATTACAATTAGTAAATCTAAAATTCTTTTTATCACTTTACGCATTTTTCTCCCATCATAACTATTTTAACATGTTCAACCCAATTTACAAAATTCAATCTATAACAAAACGAAAAAATGCCCACATGAGTGGACATTTCTTATTCACTTAAAATATGATTGTTAAAAACATATTCCGTATTTTCTGTTACTAATAATTGACGAACTTTTGGACTATTAACAAGTTCTGGTTTAAAACTGTGTAGTGGAATTAAAATTTCTGGATTAACTTCCTCAACAACATAAATTAAGTTTTCGGCAAATGCATGCCCACTTGACCCTAATTTATATAATTCTAGATTGTGTTCATCAGCATATTCAATTAAATCTGACCAGCGTGGATCAAATTCTCCAAGTGGTTCACCACCAGTTTGTAAAAGTGCAAACTTCTCTGTAAACACTGGATATAAATCACGCTTTGTGTAATCAAAAATTGCGATAACATCTTTATTAATATCACAGTAATTAACAATTTCTTTGCCCAGATTATATTCATCACTTTCTAAAATTTTAAAATCAAACTCTGGATAATATTTATTTGCTAAATATGCAAATTGATTAGTAAGCCACACGGCTTTATTTAAATCTTTTCCAAGTTTAAGCGTTGAATATAGACGTTCAATTCCCATAATGTAGGGATTTACTAGAATTCCTTCTTCTTTTACTTCCGCTTTAACGAGTTTAGTAAAATTTTTCTCCATCATTAATTCTTCAACTTCATTTGTCGGAATAATTTCATAATCATCTTCTAAAAATGATACACCAACGCCTTCAAAAATTGCAACATCAATTTTTAATTGTTTAACATACTCAATCATTTCATATGTTCGATTAGAATTCAAACCATGAATTCGTAAATCTCCAGTGTATAATAAAGTTAAATCTGATGTCTCAATTAAAAAACAACCGGCACCAATAACATCATGATCAACTAATAAATTTGTAATCTTAAATTCACCATGATAGAATGATTCATTTTCCTTTACTCCGCGGTATTCACGTTTTTCACCTAAAAAATCACTAAACCCAACTTTATATAAGTCTTCCACAAATTCGACCGATTTTTCATTCATAATTAACGGAATATCTGGATGAATTAAATTCATCGCTTTTGAATGGTCTAAATGAAGATGTGACATAAGTACAATGTCATCATAATCACTAGTGTTATCATAAATACCTTCAACTTCTGGCATTTTTTCTGGATCTCCAGGACTAAATACAGTCCCGAAATCAAATATTATTCTTTTATCATTATCAATTACTTCAACAATTGTTCCTCCAATTGTACGAAGTCCTGAACGAAATATTAGTTTTGTCATGTTATCCCTTCACTGCTCCTTTGGTAAGTCCACCTATTACATATTTTCTCGTAGATATAAACAGTAATATTAATGGAATTATTGTAACAACAGCTGCAGCTAATAACAACTGAATTTCACTACCAGCTTCACTTGTAAACTGAGTAAGTCCAATTGGTAATGTTCGCTTTGCATCATTACTAATAATTAAAATTGGCCATAAATAGGCATTCCATGAAGCAATGATATTTAAAATTGCTACAGTTATTAAAACCGGACGAGCAATCGGTAATAATATTTTAAAGAAAAACTTCACATCAGAATCACCATCTACTTTTGAAGCAAGGTATAGTTGATGTGGAACTTGTTCGAAAAATTGTTTTAATAAGAACAAATAAAAAACACTCATCATGTATGGTAAAAATAATGCTACTCTTGTATCGGCAAGACCCATCTGTGAAATTGTCTTGAAGTTTGTAATAATTAACATTTCTCCCGGAACCATCATCGTTGCAATAAATAATGTCAATAGAATACTTTTTCCTTTAAAATCATATTTTACAAACGCAAATGCTCCTAATGAATTAATGATTAAAACGAATATTGTTGAGGTTAAAGCAACAAATACCGAGTTGAAAAAGTACGTTGTGAAATTGAATTTTTGTAATGCTTCTGGATAATTACTCCACTGAAATGTTTCAGGTAACACTGCAGGTGGTACTGCTTGGATTTCACTAATTGTCTTTAAAGATGATAAAATCATCCATACAAATGGAAATAATATAAGTCCCGCAAAGATAAGTAAAATAGCATAAATAATTGTATGTTTAAATTTTGTTTCCATCTTAACTCACCCTTTGCTTTCTTTTATTATTTAATTTCTTTAATAGTATTTGTAATAGTTTTATTCCAAAACTTACTACAAGTAATAACACCGCAATTGCCGCAGCAACGTTTTCGTTAACAGTAATATAGTCTTTTAACATGTATACTGTTGTTTTTGCCCCCATTACTCCTCCACTACTAGTTGGAAATAATGCGACAACTTCTTCATATACTTTTAAGTTAAAAATAATATTCATTGTTAATAAATATGTCAAAATTGGATATATTTGTGGTAATTTAATTTTAACAAAAATTTCCCACGGTTTAAATCCATCAATAATGGCTGCTTTTTCAATTTCTTCATTTACGGTACTTAGTCCAGTAAAGATAATTAAAATATTAAATGCAAGCCCCTTCCAAATCCCCAATATTATTACTGCATAAAGTGCAATATTAGGATCCGTTAACCAATTTAATCCATTTAAACCAATACTTTCTAAAACAACGTTAATTACTCCATATTGTGAGTGGAACATATATTTAAACACTGCCCCAATTGCTACAACACTCGTAACATATGGCAAGAAAAATACTGTTTGGAAGAAATTTTTAAATTTAATTTTTTTCGATAAAAAATATGCAATACAAAGTGCAATTAACATTTCAAAGAATGTAACGAATATTGTATACACAAATGTATTTTGCAATGACATAACTAAATATTTATTACTAAATAAAAATTTAAAATTGGCTAAACCAACAAATTTACCATTCTGAAAAAAACTTAATAATAGTGAATTAATAATTGGATAAAATAAAAACACTAACGCACAAATTAGTGATGGTAAAAGAAATATCAAAACATTTTTATTATTTTTTTGTTGCATCTTTTATCCTTTTTTCTGTATCTTTTTCAAAGACATATATAAATTGTGCTTTTACTTTTAATTTGATATTACTTAAATTCGTATCAACAATGTTTCTAATTATAACTTCTGTTACTTCATCTAACATCTCTGTTGATATTTGAATATCTCGTCCCAGTAATTTAACAGAATCAACTGCTAGTTCCATTCCTGTTTCCTCAATTTCAAAATTCTCAGGACGCAAACCAATGATGTACTCACCATCAGCAACATTTAATTCACCATCAATTAGTGATTCTAAACCAACAACTTTTTTATCTTTTATTTCTACATTAAAGGTATTTATACTTGGTGTACCAATAAATTTAGCGACATATAAATTGTCAGGATTTTTATATAAATCCATTGGTGTACCAACTTGCATGATTTTTCCTTCATTTAAAACAACAATTCGATCTGATACTGCAAGTGCCTCTTGTTGATCATGTGTTACAAATACAGTAGTAATTCCGTACTTTTTCTGAATCATGTTAATTTCTTTACTCGTTTGTTCTTTTAATTTTGCATCTAAGTTTGAAATTGGTTCATCTAGTAATAATAATTTTGGATTTTTAGCAATTGCTCGAGCTATTGCTACCCTTTGTTGTTGTCCACCTGATAATTGTGAAGGTAATTTATGAATATGTTCTTCAAGTTCAACTGATTTAATCACATTCATTGCGATTTCTTTTGCTTCTTCTTTTGATTTTTTCTGGTTTAAAATTGGATACATTACGTTTTTCAATACACTAAAGTGTGGGTATAATGCATAATTTTGGAAAACAAGTCCAATCCCTCGTTTATCCGGACTAATATTTGTTACATTTTCGTCGGCAAAATAAATATCTCCGCTAGTAACAGGCTCTAAACCTGCAAGCATAAACAACATTGTCGATTTTCCACATCCACTAGGTCCTAAAAGAGAAATCAGTTCACCTGATTTCACTTTTAAGTCTATTCCTTTAATAATTTCTTTATCGCCATATTGTTTATGAATATTATCTAATCTAATTTCCATAATCTAATTTCCTATTCTATATTATTTAAATCATAAACTGATTTTGCATTTTCATTTAACTCTGTTAACTTTTCTTTAACATCTGCATTACCATCTAAAATTTCATTCATTGTGTTTTTGAAGTTTGTTTGATAAATTTCGTTTGCACTTTTGAATTTTGGTACGATTGTTTCAAAACGATCTGTTGCATCTGCTGCTGATTTTGCTACTTCATTATCTTCTAATACTTTTTGGTATTCTGCTGTTTCTAATGCTGTATTTGTAACTGGTAAGTATCCTGTTTCCGTTGCAAATTTAACAATATTTTCATCTTTTAATAAGAAGTCAATATATAACCATGAAGCTAATTTCTCTTCTGCTGTTGCTGAATCAAATACTACAACGTTTGCACCTTGTTCGATAACTTTTGTTGTTGGTAAAGCAAAGCTTCCCCATTCAAATTTACCATCTACACCACTTTCAACAAATGATGCACCTGCTGTTGAACCAACGTATGCAGCTAATTGCCCACTACCAAATGGTCCAGATAAATATCCATCTTCACCTGCTGTACGTGCATATCCATCTTTAATTGCATTTTGGTATAATTCTACATCTGCAACAACTTTATCATTAGTAAATTGGAAGTTTCCATCAGCATCACGCCAAGATGATAAATCATTTGAATTCATTGATGTTCCTAAGTAGTTATTTAATGAATCAAATCCTACTCCTGTTACACCTGTTTTTTCTGTTACTGTTTTTGCTTGTTCAAATAACTCTTCTAATGTTTTTGGTGCTTCTGTAATTCCTGCTTGTTCAAATAATCCTTTATTATAGTAAACGACTTCTGTTGATTTGTTATATGGAATTCCATATACTTCACCATCTTCACCAGTTACTTCGTTTAGATATGCTTCAATGATATTGTCGAATTTTACATTTGTTTCAGCAATTCCCTCATATCCTTTTAAATCATCTAAATAATCATAAATATCTTCCCAAGTTGCATACGCAATTGCCATTGTTGGTAAACTACTTGAGCTACCAGCTGATTTTAATTTTGTATATAAATCATTATACTGACCTTGATTTGTTAATTCAATTGTGATATTCTCATTTTCTTCATTAAACTTATCTGTTAATGCTTGTAATGATGATTCGATATTCCCAGTAAATGGGTGCCAGAATTGAACTGTTACCGGTTCAGTAATTTCTGTAGCTACATCGCTACTTTTTGAACCGTCAGAACTACATCCTGCTAGTACTAGGATAGCCATTACAAAGATACTTAATAGTTTTTTCATTTCTTCTCCTCCTACAACAAATAGTATGTCTTTAAATAAAGACATAAAATCCACAGAATTATTACATTCTTTTTCAATCCCGTGTACTATTGTTATAACAAAAAAACGATAAGTTTTCTATAAAATATTTCAAAAAATTGTATATTTTTTCAGACACTTATAACGTTTACAATGACACAATCTGTGATATTCACTATAAATACTTGATATAAGCGTTTTTAGTTGCAAATAGTTATATAAATATTTTTTATTTAACAATATTCTAGTATTAGTAAATTGATAAGAAAAAAGAAATCAAAATTCATAGTAATTTGAAATATATCCTAGTTCTTAGAGTCATATCGTAGTTCCTTTTTATATTTTATGTATGTAATCAATTTTTCATCAAAATAATGCTTAACCCTCTTCTACTTTAACTCTTTTGAATATTTATAATTAACCTGTTAATCCAAATATTCAGCATTAAATGTTTTTTCTAATAATGATATTAGCGTCGAATAATCCATTTTTTCTATTACTGTTGGATACACTGCAATTAAATATATACTCTCATTATTTTTGGTTATTAAATATAATAATGATTTTGCGCTTCCATCACGTTGAATAAGAGATGACTGATTATGGTCCATTAAATTGTTATTATCAGAATACACGGTCTTAATTGCTACTATATCATTAAAAGAGTAACAATTTTTCCCATTATAAATTTCTTTTGTTTTAAAGTCTATTGTTAATTTACTTGTTTCTTTTTTCACTAATATAAAGTCCCTCAAAAATTTATAATCTCTTTTAGTAATGAACAAAGTAATCATGAAAAATACTGAAAGTACTACAAACACGATTACTTTTTCATTAACGCTACTTGACTTCATATAATATTCATAAATTGTAAATACAAATATCATCAGCATTCCCAAAGACATTATCAATATCTCAAGTGTATTGTATATAATCGTTGAAAGGTACATATAAGTACTACAATCTCTAATAATCTTATTTTTAGCTTTTTAAATTATAATATTCACCTTTATGTTCATCAAATTTTTTAAAATTCCTATAGATTTCATTCACTTCATCACTCCTTAACTAATAATTCAGCATTTTACACCAATATAATTTTCAATCCATAACCGTAATTGTTTAATCTAATTTATTATGTTTAAACTAATTATTTCAAAATTTCTCCTCATCTCAAATATAATGTTTACTTATTTAAGTATACCATTTTATTTTCACATTTTAGATTAATATAACATTTTACAAGATATGTATAATTTCTTTTATTTCATATAAAGCTCTTAAGTAATAAAAGGGTAATATTTATTTATAACCACATTACAATTGCACGCAAAAGTTTATCGTAGATAAATAAACTTCAAAATCAACATAAAAAAGTTAATAAAACACTTCGGATTTACTAACTTTTACTGATTGTAACATCTAATTTCTACACTCGTACACCTATCATACATTTCTTTTTTGAGAATTCTACTTTTTTTGAGAATTCTACTTTTTTTGAGAATTCTACTT
>CAZFWW010000034.1:0-4159 GCA_964522645.1 uncultured Mycoplasmatales bacterium | reverse complement strand
TTTTTTGAGAATTCTACTTTTTTTGAGAATTCTACTTTTTTTGAGAATTCTACTTTTTTTGAGAATTCTACTTTTTTTGAGAATTCTATTTTTTTTGAGAATTCTACTTTTTTTGAGAATTCTACTTTTTTTGAGAATTCTACTTTTTTATAAAATACAATATAATATTTTCTTCTTTTCGTTTTTCTATCTTGTCTTTTTTTAGCAGTATTTTTAAATATTTGTATACTGTAGATTCTGCAAAACCAAGTTCAGATTGTATATCATTTAATGTAACCCCATCATTATCAATTATATATTTAAGTATTTCTAATATACTGCGCTCTCCTTTTGATAATCCCTTCGATTCCTCAACATATTTTTGAATATGATTTGTTTGATGCTGACTAAATTTCAGCGTTACTTTAAAATACGAGTCTGTAATATCAAATATTGATTTATCATAATATTTTAAAACTCTTTCTACACCTGAGCCCAATTGTTCTACCAAACCTAATTTCGTAAAAATAAATGATAATTTAGGATTTCTAGGTCTTGACTGCCCACTATAAAATTCATTTAATGTCATGCCAATTGGGAGTCCACCATTAGAAGTTATTTCTATCCTATCTTTATACCAATATACATTAGGATAGCCTATGGAATAATCATTATGAACAATGGCATTTATTACTAATTCTCTTACAGCAATTGGATCTACCAATTTACTATCGATACGTTCTACCCCGGTTATTATACTTGTTGTCTTATTATACAATTCAATTTTTTCCAATAATTTTTTAGTTGTTAAAAATAAAGGAATCTCTCCAAAGTTTTCTCTCTCAATTAACTCCACTCTATCATTTCCATTGAATGATGCAAAGTTAATTATATTAGTATTTTCGTCTGATAATAATTCATATAACTTAGTTTTAACCTTTTGGTCTTTATATAATCCAAAATTATATAAAGCAATATCTGAAGTGCTGGCTCCTCTATTTTCTAATTCTTGTTTTAACTGCGAAATCTTAAACATCTGATGTGAAGCATCTATTTGCGATAAATCTACTTGAACAAACTTTTGTTGAATACTATCAATTTTCATCCTATCCATTATTTGTGTGGTCGTCCCTACTCTAATAAAAGTACCACTATATATTCCTTTAATTGATTCATAATATATTGGTTTACTTCCAGCTTTTATCGATATGACAATTAAAGACTTATCTTCAAATTTTTCATGTAGTATCGATACCTCATCTTGTATATAATTAAATATCCCAGTAGATAACTTATTTGATATCCACGAAACATAATCATCCACCTTTGTATTATCAGTGCCATTTATCTTAAAATCATCATCAATCCCTATTATATAGTATCCTCCGTTTGTATTTAGAAATGAAACAATACCTCTAATAAACTTCTTTTTACTTCCTTGGTTAAATCAACTTTAACTTCTAACTTTTCAGTTTCACAATAATTATTACCCTCCAATATAGGTTGTATATTCATCATACTTCCAGTTAATTAAATATATTGTAACATTAAAAAACTTCTTAATGCAGTATACTATGTAGTACACTTCACTAAGAAGTTTAAATTTAAATGGTCCCAAATATGATATCTAGGAAGAAGTAATTCTGCGTGTTATCATTTAGAAATCACCATCCCCTTTTTCTTAAATATAGTATAACTCTAAGCATTTCTCAAGTAAAGTAAATAAGTGTTATAAGTAAATTGATTGTAAGTACTTTTAAGCTAATTTTTTAAAAGTAGTATTAATAGTAACTATTTTTTCTCAATGAAACCGCATAAATTAACGAACTAAAAATTATATATCATTAGAAGAAATATTAAAATAAAGCACTTTATAAATTAGAACATTATATTTTAAAGAAAATTAACTACTTAAACACTTAGTTTCTCATTGTACTAGAACATTAAAAAAGAGATGAGTAAACTCATCTCTTTAAAAGTCATTCAACTTTTTATGGGGTGATCCCCGATCTATATGACTATATTATATCACTATATCCTTGACTTGTCAACATCATTTTAATCGTATCTTTTTCTATATCATTTGTGATGTTTCCAAAGTAATATATTTCGATAGTACTATCATAAATATTTTGTAAATCTTTTAAGTATGTAATTAATTCGCACTTTTCATTTAACTTCAAAAACTTAATTAGTCTAAATATCTTCGTATTTTCAAACGAAAAGTTACTCTTCACTTTTGAAATTGCTTTCCCTGATAACAAAGCTTTGTACTGGTGTTTATAAAATTCTGTACGCGTATCTTTGTACTGAAAGTAATTAATTGAATTGATATGATAAACTTGATTTCTAATTCCCTTTAAATTATTTAGGTCAAACACAAAATTGTCATATGTTCTGGATATTTTGTATTTTCCTTTGTCATCATATTTCAGTTTCCTCAAATCCTTCATTATTAAGTTTTGATATTTAGATGGGAGTAATTTAAACAGTATTATTTTATCTCCAAAATTAATTTTATCTTTGCTTCCATGAAAATATGAATATCTAATTTTATTTTCACTTTCATTAAAAAAATCTTTTAAATTTTGTTGATTATCTACTCCAATATATTTAATTTTGGTATCTTCTTCAAAAGATATATCTCTATATTTCCTATTCAAATTCTTTAATTGTTGAATAGCGTCAAAAATATTTTCGGCCCCAGAGTATGATGTCTCAATTTTATCTACATAGTTTTTCCGATAAATATTATTATATTTATACTCAGTTGTTTTATTGTTTGAAATATTACTCATGACTTCAACCGCTTCTTTTCTTAACCAAGTATTAATCTTACTTACTTCAATATTGTATTTATCTTTTATATCTTCTAATATTTCTGATTTCACCTCTATAAAATCACCAGTATAGATTTTGGTTAATGAAGTACTAAAATTATACTCAAACTTATTTATCCACTTAAATAGGATATTATTAAATTCGAGACTTCTCTCAAAAAAATTTATAATTTCTTTTGCTGAAGCATCAATTTCATATACATGAGATCCATTTTCTAATATTTTTGAACAATATAAAACTTTATATGGATTTATAACGCTATTATATGAATATTTATTTAAATAATCTTTCATTATTTCCACATCTATTTCATCTTTGAATTGAACTTTTCTTTGTCTTAAAATAGTAATTAACTCATCAACAGTCTTATATTCTTTAAGCATGTGCTCTCTCCCCTTTTTAATTAATATAGTGTTTCCTAATTTCTATTATACCACTATTACATATGAAAGAATGACACAATTAAATATTATTTTAACTGTGTCATTTTAGTATTTATATAATTACTTATTTAGTAATAATTTAATTTCTTGTTCTAGTCTTTTCTTATATTCATTGTAAAACTCTTTTGACATCTTTGAAGCATCATTCCACATCTCTTCTCGATCCATCCACCACACTGGACCTGGTACTTTTGTGTCACCATCAACTCTAGGGAATAAATGCCAATGAACATGTGAATCCCCATTTCCCAATAACTCATAATTCATTTTATCTGCTTTAAAAACATTATATAAAACTTCAGGCTACAATTGACATTTCTTCTAAGCATTTCATTTTAAATTCGATATCTAAAAAATGTAATTCCGGCACATGCTCTTTACACAAAAAAGTGATTATCCCTTAAACGTTTGATGATCTCCCCAAACTACATAACCTGTTTCCAATTCCATAACAAAATATGGGTTTTGTTCATTTTTTATTAGTTCAATTCCTTCACATATTAAACACATATTATCCTCCTCTATAAGAATAGTGTAACATTAAAAAACTTCTTAATGAAACACTCTGTGGAGAATGCTTCATTAAGAAGTTTAATTTAAATGGTACCGGTGGCCGGGCTTGAACCGGCACGAGTTTAACCTCACAGGATTTTGAATCCTGCGTGTCTGCCAATTCCACCACACCGGCATACCAATCTGATTAAATTTGAATAATTTTAATGTAGTATATATCTTTACATACACTACTTATTACTCGATATCAGTATACCATATTTATGATTTAATAGCATGTTTTTTTAAAATTTTAAAAGCAGAGAACTTGAATAACTACATTAGAAATTATACTTTAATAATTTCATCAGCATATTCAAGTACCACCGGATCATGCGTTACAA
>CAZFWW010000033.1:0-13649 GCA_964522645.1 uncultured Mycoplasmatales bacterium | reverse complement strand
GGCAAGATATTGGCGACGCCAGTTAAGTAAGGTCCTTTTTTAAGGATCTTTTTTTTATAAAACTTGACAAATTTGTCATTTTATATTAAAATTTAAATGTTTGACATTCAAACAAAAGGGGAAAAATGAATAAACAGTCTTATATTGAGAAAAATATTTTAAGTAACATAGATAGTAAAATTAAGAAATACTTAATGCAGATAACAATATCAGTTGTAGGAAGCTTATTGATAGCCGTAAGTGCACAAATTGTTATACCTGTAGGAATTGTACCAGTAACACTTCAAACTTTTATGGTCGGATTATTAGCCTTATTATTTGGGCGAAATACAGCACTTATGGCAGTTACATTTTATTTCACGGAAATATTTATGGGATTACCAGTGATGTCTGCAGGACAAGTGCTTTCGCCAGTATCAATTGTTACATTTGGGTACATTGTTGCATTCTTACCACTGGCATATACACTAGGCATAATTGCTGATAAT
The DNA here is from genome assembly GCA_964522645.1 of uncultured Mycoplasmatales bacterium. GTDB lineage: Bacteria > Bacillota_I > Bacilli_A > UBA3375 > UBA3375 > CAZFWW01. Next base: position 13,161 of record CAZFWW010000033.1, on the reverse strand, counting down.
GATAATGTAAAAAGTGTTAAGCAAATGATTTTTATTGTAGTTATTGCAAATTTACTTGTATATGGAATTGGAGTGATGTGGTTAGGGTTATTTACAGGTTATAGTTTAAACCTTCTATATGTTGGTGTATTACCATTTATTTTACCAGATACAATAAAAATGATGTCAGCCGTAATAATTGCAAAGTTATTAAATAACAAATAAAGGTGAATTTAGAAATTTATTAATAAAAATAGAAAAAGATAAAAAGCATGTCAAACTTAAAATTTGACATGCTTCTTTTGTATAGCTAATAATTTATATAACAATATTAGTCTCTTTACCAGCAAGATAATCATCCATATTTTCTATGGTAATTGAATAGATTTGATGCAATGCAACATCTGTAAAAAATGCTTGGTGTGCGGTAACATAAACATTGTCAAATGCTAGTAACTCCTTAAGAACTTCATCACTTATTTTATCATGCTTTTCAAAGAAATATTCTTGTTCATTTTCGTAAACATCCAAACCGATAGCAGCAAACTTATTTTCTTTATTAGCAGCAATTAAATCAGTAGTGTTAATTAGTCCACCACGACTAGAATTGATCAAAATAACTCCATCTTTCATTAGATTAATACTTTCTTTATTAATCATATGTTTTGTTGCCGGTAATAATGGAGAGTGTAGACTAACAACATCTGATATTTTTAAAATATCATCAAGTTTTTTATAAATAATTCCATATTTTTCAGCCCAAACTTCATCTTCAAAAACATCATATGCATAAACGTTTGCTCCGAATCCACACATGATTTGAGCGAAAATTTTTCCAATTTTTCCAGTTCCAATTACTCCGATATTTTTCCCGTGAATATCAATTGCTTGAAGTCCATTTAATGAAAAATCATAATTTCTAGTTCGAGAAACTGCTTCAACCATTCTTCGATTTACTGACATAAGTAAGCTCACTGCGTGTTCAGCGATTGCATTTGGTGAGTATGCAGGAACACGATACACTTTAATACCATTTTCTTTTGCATATTCAATATCAATTTGATTGAAGCCAGCTGATCTAGTGAAAATTACTTTTATGTTTTCTGATGCTAGTACATCGATAACTTCTTGGTTAACATTGTCATTAACAAAAATACATACAGCATCAAATCCTTTAACCATATTTTTATGTTCTGGGTTTAATTTGTTTTCAAAGTATGTAAATTCATATTTTGAGTTTTTTTCATCAAACTGTTCTTTATCATATTGTTTGCTATCAAAAATTGCTACTTTCATTTTACTCCTTATATTAAGTTGTTTATAATAATTACAAAATAAGTATAACATATACATATTATCCAAACACAAAAGTTGCATAAAATGCGTGAAAATGAAAAAACACTATTTTCACGTTGAAAATAACTTTAAATAAACAATAAAAGTAAATTTAAATAAATTTAAATTATTTTTTATTGTTTTTAAAATAAAAATAAATTAATATTTCAATTCCGATAAAAATTAATACTCCTAATGCCCACAAATCAAAGAAAACACCAATGATTAAAGCAATAATAACACCAATAAATCGAAAAAGTGAAAATAAATCTTCATGTTTTTTATTCATAAACCTCCTTAGGGATTACGTTCGTTATTAATTTAATTATAACGTATTATTAAATTTAGAGCAATATTATTTAACAATGTTAAACTTTGATAATATTTAACATTGTTAAGATTATCTTGTGTCATAATGAAAGTATAAAATGAATTTAAGGAGAATTATGAAGAAGATTACAACAATATTAATGGTTTTTATTTTAATGTTAACTGGATGCCAGTCAGTAGAAAACAAGGCAATTACAGTATCTGGATCAACATCAGTAGAAGAGTTTATGACAAATGTTATTGCTCCAGCGTATAATTCTGAAAGTGGTAATACAATTGAGTATCAATCAGTTGGTAGCACAGCTGGAATTAAAAATGCAATAACAGGAACAACAACATTTGGAACTAGCTCACGCGATTTGAAAACAGATGAAGAAACCTCTAGCTTAACCCAAGAAATATTAGCGATTGATGGGATAGCAATTATTGTTAATCCAAATAATTCGCTTGAAGATATTACCAAAGAAGATTTAATTAAAATTTATAGTGGTGAAATTACTAATTGGAATCAAGTTGGCGGTGCAGATCAGGAAATTCAAGTAGTTTCTCGTGAAGAGGGAAGTGGAACACGTGGAGCATTTGAAGAGTTATTAGAAATTGAAGGTAAAATCACAACAAATGCAACAATAGCTAACGGAAATGGAAATGTTGCTAATACTGTTGCCCAGAACAATGCAGCAATTGGTTATATTTCATTTGAAACATTATATGCAAATAAAGATAAAGTTCAAGGAGTTAAATTGGACGGTGTTGAACCAAGTGCAAGTGAAGTTCAAAATGGCAACTATGACCTTTCACGCCCTTTTGTGATGGTTTATGATCAAGCAAAATTAACCGATAATGATAAAGAATTTATTGAATTTATTCAAAATAATAAAAAATCACTTGCTCCCGAAGCAGGATTAATAGAAGCATCAAACTAGGAGAAAGATGAGAGAGAAAGAACGATATGTAGAACAATTGTTTAAAATTGTCACAGTGTTATCAGTCGTGTTTTTAGGACTTATTACTGTATTTTTAGTAATCAAAGGCTTGAAACCTTTTTTCCTTCAAGAGACAAATACAGGACTAATTGGGTTTTTAACAGGTAATCTTTGGCAACCATCGACAGAAACTTATGGGATTGGTTACATGATTATAGCAACATTGATATCAACATTAGGAGCAGTAATCATTGCAGTGCCATTAGGTGTGCTAACGGCGCTTGCAATTGCAGAAGTTTTACCGAAAAAAATGGCTGAAATAATGAGTAGTGCGATTGAACTTTTGGCCGGAATCCCTTCAGTAATATACGGGATATTTGGTCTTGGTTTCATAGTACCAATAATCGCAAAAATTTCACCACAAGTTCAGGGTCAATCATTATTAGCAGTAATTATAGTATTAACAATAATGATATTGCCAACGATTGTTGCTATATCAGTAAGTGCAATTAGAGCAGTTCCTAAAAGTTATAAAGAAGGTTCACTAGGTCTTGGAGCGACAAAGATGCAGACCAACTTTAAAGTTACAATTCCTGCTGCAAAAAGTGGAATAATTGCTGCAGTAGTATTAGGAGTAGGTCGAGCAATCGGCGAAACAATGGCAATAATTCTTGTGGCTGGAAATGTTGCAGGAGGAATTCCAACTAGCCTCTTTGATAAAGTGCGACCAATGACAGCAAATATTGCCTTGGAAATGTCGTATGCTAGTGGCGTTCACCAAGAGTTGTTATTTACTACGGGATTAGTATTATTTGTATTCGTACTAATTTTAAATATTGTCATGTATCGAATTTTAAACCGCGGAAAGGAGAAAGTATAATGAACGAAAAATTTAGTTACGGATTAGTATATGGGTCGGTTATTATTACAATTGGGATTTTATTTTCGATTTTATTTTATATTTTCTTCCAAGGGACAAGTAGTTTATCATTAGATCTTTTGACAACAACCTCAAGTGAAAAGGTAGAATATGTTATAGTTGAAAATTTAAAGCCACGAGATATAGCTTTTACCAATGAAACAACATATTTAAAAGTTAATAATTTCAATAATGAAGACGTTACAGTTTTAAATAAACAGGGAGAAATCGTAACTCTACCAAGTGAATTCAAAATTAATACCCTTGATAATGAACCTGTAACATATTTAACTGAACAACAAATTACTGATAAGATAGCAGACCAAAACTCATTGGAAATGAAAGTTACAATAATTCAAGAAGGAATTTTGTCAATGATTATTGCAACAATTGTAACGATTATTGTATCACTACTATTTTCACTTCCAATTGGAATAATTACTGCAATTTATTTAACAGAATATTTAAAAAGTGGAAAACTTTATAGAATTGTTCATTTTGCAATTGATTCATTAGCCGCAGTTCCATCAATTATCTTCGGTCTATTTGGGTTGTTATTCTTTTCAGAAGTCTTAGGGTTTGGAATATCACTATTATCAGGAGCACTTACGGTATCAATAATGCTACTTCCAACTATAATCAGAACAACAGAAGAAGCATTGTTAAGTGTACCAATTAGTTATCGTGAAGCATCACTTGGACTTGGTGCGACAAAATTACAAACAATTTGGAAGGTTACTTTACCAAATGCAATAGCTGGAATTGTTGTAGCAGTTATTTTAGCAATTGGTCGAATTATTGGTGAGAGTGCAATTTTGATTTTTACCGCAGGTACAGTTGATAAAATGCCAACTTCTGTTTTTGATTCAAGTGCAACATTAACAGTAAAAGCGTTCTTATTAACACAAGAATATGGAGATATCGAAACGGCAAGTGCAATTGGAATAGTAATAATTTTAATTATTATTGTTTTAAACATTTTAGCCAAAGTAATTTCAAAAAAATTTAATCGTTTTATTTAAGGAGAGAGCAATGATTAAAAACATTTTTACAATTAAAGAATTAAATTTATATTATGGAGAAAAACAAGCATTAACAAATGTTAATTTAGAAATTAAAAACAATGAAATATTAGCCCTTATTGGCCCAAGTGGGTGCGGAAAAAGTACCTTTTTAAGAACATTAAATCGAATGAATGATTTGATTGATATATGTAAAATAACAGGAACAATTTTAAATGATGGTGAAGACATTTATGATAAGAAAATTGACGTTTCAAAATTACGTGCACGTATTGGAATGGTATTTCAAAAAGCAAATCCATTTCCAATGTCGATTTATGATAATGTTGCTTATGGACCGAAGTGCCAAGGAATAAAACAAAAAAAAGAGCTTGATAGTATCGTAGAGCAAGCATTAAAAGAAGCAGCATTATGGGATGAAGTTAAAGATCGCCTTCATAAAAGTGCTTTAGGTCTAAGTGGTGGGCAACAGCAAAGATTATGTATTGCTCGAGCAATTGCAATGAAACCGGAAGTTATTTTAATGGATGAACCGACAAGTGCTCTTGATCCAATTGCTACTGCAAAAGTTGAAGAATTAATGTCACAATTAAAAAAGAATTATACAGTTGTAATAGTTACCCATTCAATGCAGCAAGCAGCAAGAATTTCGGATAAAACAGCATTCTTTTTAATGGGTGAATTAATTGAAGTGGCTGATACAGCAAAGATTTTTTCAAATCCCCAAGATAAGAGAACAGAAGATTACATAACAGGAAGATTTGGATAAGGAGAACAAATGAGTAAAGCGAGAATTCAAACAGTTAGTATTGGAAAAAGAAAAGACAAGATGTTAAAAGAAATTGTTGTTATTGCAACAAATATGTTTGAACAACTAGAAAAAATGGTTGATATGACAATAATCTCATACGAAAATAAAGATATTGATATAGCATTACAAGTAGTTGATGAAGACCATTACCTTGACCAATTACAAAAAGATTTAATTGTAGAAATTAATCATTTTATTATTAGAGAACAACCAAAAGCAACGGATTTACGCGTCGCTCTTGGAACATTTACATTAGCAAGTGATATCGAGAGACTTGGGGATTATTTTAAGGGATATGCTAAACTGCAATTAAAGGAACTTGAAATGAGTGAAAAGCAATTAGGAATTTTCTTGGAGGCAATTACAATTTTAAAGCAACAAATTAATGAAACAAAGTCAGCATATTTAGCACATAACCATCAACTTGCCAAAATTATTGCAAGTCGTGATGAAGGAACAATGAAACAATTAGATAAATTGATGAAAGAATTATCAAAGGATCTACTGACGTGTAAAACGCAGGAGGAAATCAATAAAACAGTTAAAATCATTTTACAAATTAGGACGTTATCACGTGCCAATAGTCATTTAACAAGTATTTGTGAGCAAATATCATACATAGCAAATGGACAAATTTACCATTATTCATAATATTTAATAAAAAATCTGTAGGATAAATCTACAGATTTTTGAATAATTAAAAAAGACTTATTGATAATCGCATTTAATGATAACAATTTGTTAAAATATTAATATAAATGGAGGTTTATAATGCGCGTATTAATATTTACAGCAAAATATGGTAATGGTCACATGGTTGTGGCTAATGAACTTAAAAATTATTTTGAGTCAAGGGGAGATGAAGTTTTTGTGCGTAATCCACATATGGAATATAACAAACCAGTAACAACTCTTGCAGAAAAAATGTATGCAAATGTCTTTAGTAAAAGAGCAAATAATAAATATTTAAAAGGGATATATGGCCTTAGTTTTGAAATGTTTGGAAATCGCCATACAAGTATTTTTTCAAGATATGGTCGTCGTGAAATGACAAAAATTATTAAACAGACAAATCCAGACTTGGTGATAATGACTTTTCCATTTCAAAATAAAAAATTTGATGTTCCAGTAATATCAGTAATTACAGATTATGGATTTAGTAAAATTTGGTATTCAAAGAACATTGATCATTACATAGTAGGTTGTGATGAGGTTAAAGAAGAATTATTAAAATATACAGATGTCGATAATGTTCACGTAGCAGGAATACCAGTAAATTATCGTTTTTCACAAGTGAATAATCAAACACATGTTAGAAGAGTTGTAATTAACTTGGGAGCACTTGGGGGAAGTGAAAAAGAACAGATTGTTAAGTTAATAACAAGTTTACATTTACTTGACTTAACAGTTGAAGTTGTATGTGGTCGTAATCGAAAGATGTATAACTATTTAAATCGCTTGTATGGAGGAATAAATAAAATCCTTATTCACAGTTATGTGAATAATATGTATGAGATTTATCAACGATGTGACTTAATTGTGAGTAAAGCTGGGGGGATCACAATTGCTGAAGCGATTTCATGTGAATTACCACTTGTAATTAATGATACTATCAGTTTAAGTGGACAAGAAGCAATGAATATTGATTTCATTAATGAGTATGAAATTGGAAGATGTTGCAGTGAAGATGAAATTATTAAAAACATTAGATATTATTTGGATAACCCGGAAAAATATCAAGAATCAATCATGAATATGCGAAAAATTAAACAAACTTATGAAAAAACTTATGATACAACAAGTTTAGATATAGTAAGGGATTTGGTACGTAAAAATGACAAAGAAGAGTAGTATAATATTAAGTGCAACAATTGTTTTTGTTATGTCAGGATATGGGCTATTTATGCCAATTATTCCATATCTAATTGCAACGTCAAATGTTAATGCATCAATAGCAAGTTTACTTTTAAGTTTTTATGCACTTGGTCAGTTTGTCTCATCACCAATTTTTGGTAATTATGCTGATCATAGTGGTAGTAAAAAGACGTTATTAGTAGGTTTGATTGGGTATTTTTCAAGTCTTGCTTTAAGTTTGTCGATAACAAATTTAACAATAATGTTAGCACTGAGGTTAGTTTCAGGAGTATTTGCCGGAGCTTGTGTTTCATCAGTAGAAAATTATGTTGGAAAATTATCTACTGATGAAGAAAAATCACAAAATTACACATTCACATCTTTATCAATTGCAATTGGAATGACAATGGGTCCATTATTGGGAATTTTGTATATCAGTAATTCGTATTTAATTGCCTTGATTATGGGAATAATTGGAGTAGTAATTATTTTACTTGTTTTAAAACAAATTGTTCCTGATAAGGTACAAGTAGTAGATACAAAATTAACGTTTGGAACGTTATTAAGTAATCTTGCCAATGCTAGTAAAGATGGACGAAATCGCCATGTATTACAATCATTTTTCTTATATGGCTTAATTACAGCAGGCTTAGAAGCAATTGGAATAGTTTATGTTATGAATTTTGTACAAATATCCCTGCCAGTAATTATCCTTGCAGGAGTTTATGGAGTTGCCTTAGGAATTTATGTATTAATTTTAAGTCCGAAAATTATTAATAAATTTGATAAATTAAAACTAAGTTTAAATTTAATAGTAGTAATTGTCGCTGGCCTGATTTTAATTATGTGTACATTTAGTACATATTTGATTGTTTTAGGTACATTTATCGTAATTGGTTCAATGACATCGTTAATAATCTGTTTAACAACGTTAATTACAGAAATTAATACCAATTCGGGGTTAATGCTTGGAGCAAGGAATTCAGCCTTAAGTCTAGGATCAATTGTCGGACCAATTATGCTTAGTGCCACGTATGATTTAATTCCTAGTCTAACGATGTTGGGATTAATTGTTGTAGCATTTATTGTTTGGATACTGGGTAATCAGATAAGGAGAACTTATGAATAGAATAAAATTATTAGGATTTACTTGTTTATATGTGATCAAGCAAATTCCAACTTACATTAGTTTGTTAAACGAATTTGATCAAGTTAAGTTTGATCAGATGATTAATGATTATGCAAAAGGAGTCGTAAAAGCATTGGGGATTGATTATGAAATAATTAATAAATTAGAATCTAAGCCACAAGCGGCACTATATATTAGTAATCATAGTTCAATGTATGATTCGGTTTTAACGTTGTTAGTAGTAGAAGAAAACCGAAGTTACTTTATTGCAAGTGAGTTTGAAAATATGTTGAAAGTGCCAGTTATTGGTAATTTATTAAGGTTCATGCATGCAATATATGTTGATCGTTCTAATTTACGTTCAAGTTTAAAGACAATCAAAAAAGGGATTAATGAACTTAAAAATCAGAAAAATTTAGTTATTTTTGCTGAAGGAGAAATTACAAACATGATTATTAAGCCAAATCAAAAATATGTTGGTGATTTTCATGGTGGAAGTTTTAAACCAGCTATTGAAGCCAAGGTGCCGATTGTTCCCATTACAATAATTGGTAGTGAAAAGATTCATAGTGGGCAAAAGATGTATACTAAAATCAAACCAGGTCATGTTAAAATTGTAGTTGGTGAAGCGATAACTAAGCATTTAGAACAGAGAATGTCAACGGTTGAACTTGCGGATTATACAAGAAACGTGATTGTAAATAATTATATTGAAAATAATGAGGAGTAATTATGAATGTTTTAGCGATAGGAACAAGTAATAGTTCAGAGTCAATAAATTTAAAGACAATAAAAAACTTAAATAATGTTGAGATTTTAGATTTAAAAACAATAACGGTGCCGTTTTATAGTATGCAATTAGAACGTGAGTGTGGAACGCCAGAGTCAATATTAGAATTTATGAGTATTATAAAAAATTATCCGGTAATTCTTTTAGCAGTCCCAGAATATAATGGAAATATTCCTGCATATTTTAAAAATATATTAGATTGGTGTACACGAGTTGAATTTAAATTTTTAGCAGGAAAGAAAATAATTTTAAGTACAACGACACCAGGAGCACGTGGTGGTCAAAGTGTGCGCTCAAGCTTAGAAACAAGCTTACCATTTTTTGGTGCTGAAGTTGTTGGTAGTTACGGAATTAGTAATTATACTGAAGACTTTAATTGGGAAGTTGAACTAAGATCTTTACAGGAAAAGGTTGACAGTTATGGATTATAAAAAAGAGGATTTAATAAAAGCAATTGAAACCACACCGTTAGAATTAGAAAATTATTTAAATCAAAATAACTTGGTAAAGGACTTATATACAGAAAATGATGTTCGCTTAATTCAAAATTATTTTCAACAAAAAAATGGGAAAAATAAAATTTTGATTCGGATGATGATTGCTTTTGCACTATTATTATTTGCATTATTATTAGTAGTAGTTAATACTTTGGTGGCAATAAATGGATGAGAATCAAATAATCTTTGAAACAGAAAAAATAATAGAAGCAGCATTTGTTTTACTTGAAGATTATGATGATAAGAAAGCAAAAAAAATTGTTAAGCGAGTATTAAATTTAAACGACTTAATTAATCGTCTGTTATTAGAGGCTGAAACTTCAAAAAAAATATCAAATATTGCGAGTAATGAATTGACAAAAGAACGATATAGCGAGTATGTTTATAATCTAACAGTAATTAAAACAATGTTTAGTAATTATATAGATTATAAGCCCAAAACTAAAGTAGGTTATTATATGTTTATTAAAGATATAACCATTTATGCAAATGAATTTGAAATAAAAAAAGGATAAATCAATTGATTTATCCTTTTTCAGTTTTTAATTTTCAGTTTTAATTTGTTCAACCATGTCGTTAATTGTAGGATATTTTATTTCCCAATCAATGAATGACTTAATTTTTTTATTTGATGCAACAGATATTGCGATATCTCCTTTTCTTCTTGCACCTGAAATAAATGTAGCATCTACATTAAATGTATCAGTAATCGAATTGAATAGTTCAATTACAGTTGTTCCGTTACCAACACTTAAATTGTAAACACCATTATCGACATTTTTAAAGTTGTTAATTACTAATTGGTGAGCTGAAATCAAATCTTCCATGTGAATGTAATCACGAACAGGACTACCATCTAACGTATCATAATCAGTACCATTTACAACAAAGTCATTACCTTGTTGAAGAGATGTTAAAATTTTTGGTACTACTGTACTGAATTTATCCCAGCTAACACCTTTTTTCGAACTACCAACTACATTAAAATAGCGGAAAATAACATAATTAAAGTTATTAATTGTTGAGTAGTAATTTAACATTTGTTCCGCATAATATTTACTCATTCCATAAGGGTTATTTGGTTTAATTGAACTCTCTTCAGTTAATATTTCATCAGAACTCTCATAAACAGCAGCAGTTGATGAAAACACAATGTTTTGAACATTATATTTAGCCATTGCTTTTAATAATACAATTAATCCATTAACATTAACATCATTGTATTCAAGGGGAATGTCCCAACTTTCTTCAACATCAAGTAATGCAGCAAAGTCCATTACAACATCAATATCATGTTTTGAAAAAACTTCATTAATTTTTTGCTCATCTCTAATATCAATTTGATAAAAAGTAGTTTCTTCAATAATTGCCTCAGCACTAGAGTTGATTAATGAATCAACAACGATAACATTATAATTATTTTTTAATAATGATTTAACCATGTTTCGTCCGATGTATCCACAACCACCAGTAACTAGAATATTTTTCATTTGACCTCTTTTCTCAGTTTAATTTATCAATTTTAGGAATTAAACTGTTCAAAAATATTATAACATAAATCAAATAATGGTGACTAAAAGTATAAACTATCAGTCAATAAAATAACTAGAAATCATTTGATTTCCAGTTATTAGATAAGTAATAAATTAATTAGATGTTTTCATTGTAACGTTTTTCAATAACTTTCCAATCAATGATTTTAAAGATTTCTGTTAAGTAATCAGGACGCTTATTTTGGTATTTAAGGTAATATGCATGTTCCCAAACATCAATTCCTAAAAGTGGTGTTTTTCCTTCCATAATTGGGTTGTCTTGGTTTAATGTTGACATAACTTCTAATTTCCCATTATTTAAAACTAACCAACTCCAACCTGAACCAAAACGAGTTGCTCCAGCTTTTTTTAGTTCATCAATTAGGTTTTCTAATGAACCAAAAGTTGCGATAATTTCTGATTTGAATGCTCCTTCTAACAGAGTTCCATCTTGACTAAACTGAGTAAAATATAAATTATGATTTACAACACCACCACCATTATTTCGTACAGCATTTTGGATTGTTGTATCTACGTTTTTAATATCAGCAATTACATCTTCTATCTTCATTTCAGCATACTTAGTTCCTTCAATAGCATTGTTGTAATTTGTAACGTATGCGTTAAGGTGTCGTGAATGGTGAATTTCCATTGTTTCTTTATCAATCACCTCATCAAAAGCATCATATGCGTATGGTAATTCAATTAGTTTTTCCATCTTGTATCCTCCTAGTATAAAATTCTCTATTTTATTATTTATAAATTTATTATATAAAATTTATTAGTTGTCGTGAGAATATGTACTTAATTAATTTAAATCTTATTTCTTGATTTTAATCTTCTCTGTTGGTTTATGTTTGATAACATGATATAATTTAAAATGTATATTTGATAAAGATAAAGGAGTAGATAAATGAAGATATTACATCGAGAAGAAACAAGAAGTGTAAAAGTTGGAGATATTACAATTGGTGGAAATAATGATGTTGTTTTACAAAGTATGACTACAACGAAAACCCGAGATGTTGAGAGTACAGTTGCCCAAATTAATCGTTTGGTCGAGGCGGGATGTAAAATTGTTCGTGTAGCTTGTCCAACAATTGAGGATGCTAATGCGATTAGCGAAATTAAAAAGCAAGTTTCATGTCCGATTGTTGCTGACATCCACTTTAATTACCGCATTGCTCTTGCAGCTATTGAAGCTGGAGTAGATAAAATCAGGATTAATCCTGGAAATATTGGAAGTGATGAACGAGTTAAAATAGTGGTTGAAGCTTGTAAGGAAAATAACATTCCAATTAGGATTGGAGTTAATGCCGGTTCACTAGAAAAGCATATATTAGAAAAATATGGCTACCCTACAGCTGAAGGGATGGTGGAAAGTGCAAAATATCATGTAGATATTTTAGAAAAACTTGGTTTTGAAGATATTATTATTTCGCTTAAAGCTAGTGATATGCTAATGGCAGTTAAAGCTTATGAAGAAGCTGCAAAAATTTTCAAATACCCATTACACATTGGGATAACTGAAGCCGGAACTAAATTTGGTGGAACAATCAAATCATCATTAGGATTAGGAATATTAATTAATCAAGGCATTGGGTCAACAATGCGAGTTTCACTTTCAGAAGATCCAGTAGAAGAAATTAAAGTAGCACGTGAAATTTTAAAAAACTTTCAGATGATCACAGACATGCCAACACTTGTATCATGCCCAACTTGTGGTCGAATTGAAGTTGATATGCTACCTATAGCCCATGAATTAGAGGAATTTTTACAGACAATTAAGGCTCCATTAAAAGTGTCTTTATTAGGGTGTGCAGTCAATGGTCCAGGAGAAGCAAAAGAAGCTGATGTAGGAATTGCTTGTGCCCGTGGAGAAGGATTATTAATTAAAAAAGGAGAAATAATTGATAAGGTACCAGAAGCCGAATTATTAAGCCGTTTAAAAGCCGAAGTAATTGCTTTAGAAAAGGAATATTTAACACAAAAAGATCAATAATAAAATTAAAGTAGACTAATTTTAAAAAAAAATTGAAA
>CAZFWW010000032.1:0-13812 GCA_964522645.1 uncultured Mycoplasmatales bacterium | reverse complement strand
CGTAAGTTAAATCCAGTAACAGTTGAAACAACAACACTTGAATCAACAAGTAGTTATGGTGTTTATACAGCAACATTTAAAGTAACAAATGAAATTGAGGAAGCAACAGCATCAATTAAAATCTTTGTTGCGAAGGGTGATGACTCGGTAGATCAAGATAAACCATATTTAACAGCAACAAACTTTATGGTTAATGTTGATGAGACAGTAGTTAACTCTGACTTTAACGCAACAGCATTTGATGTACAGGATGGGGATTTAACAAGTAGTATTGTTTATCCAACAGTTGATACATCAAAATCAGGAGTGTATCCAGCAGTATTAAGTGTTGAAGATAGTGATAAGAATAAAACAGAATTTACAGTATATGTAACCGTAAAAGGTAAAGATAGTGTAATTAGTCCAGATAAGACAGTAATGTTAGATGCAAAAGACATCTATACAAATGAAACAACATTAAGAACAGAGTCAGATATCAATGCATATATCAAATCAGCAAGTGAAAGTTTTGCTAAGAATATGATTGATGGAACGGATATTAATGTAGTAGTTGAAAGTACAACTTTAACTAAAGATAGTATTCAAGGTATATATGAAGCTAAGTTAAGTGCGACAAATGGTAGTGATAAAGTCCAGAAGACAATCACAATTTATGTAGGAAATGAAACAGATGTTGTGGATAGTGAAAATCCATATCTATATGCCGAAAACTTGACAGTTGAGGTTGGACAAGTAATTAATAATGAAGACTTTAATGCAACAGCATTTGATGTTCAGGATGGGAACTTAACATCTGAAATCATTTATCCAGATGCAATTGATACTTCAGAAATTGGTGTTAAAGTAGTTAATTTCAGTATCACTGATAGCGATGGAAACTTAACTCAACATTCTGCAATAATTACAATTGTAAATGAGGGAGTAGTAATTAGTCCAGATGCGACAGTAATGTTATTTGCAAAAGACATTTATACAAATGAACAGACACTAAGAACAGAGTCAGATATTGAAGAATTTATTAAGTTAATAAGTGAAAGTTTTGGTCAAAGTATGATTGACGGAACTGATATTGATGTTGTAGTAGAGAGTACTAATCTGAAAAAAGATAGTATTCAAGGTATATATGAAGCAACATTATCAGCAGGTAGCGGTGAAAGTAAAGCTGAAAAGACAATTAAGATTTTTGTTGGAAACGAAGATGATGGTATTGATTCGGAAATGCCGTATTTATATGCAGAAAATATTACGGTTGAAATTGATACAGTAGTTAATAATAACGACTTTAATGCAACAGCATTTGATATTCAAGATGGTGATTTAAACGCAAACATTGTGTATCCACAAGTGGATACATCAAAACCAGGAGTATATCCTGTAAGCTTTAGTGTTGAAGATAGTAATCAAAATATAACTGAGTTTATAGCTTATGTAACAGTAATAAGTGACGATGTAGTAATTGGTTCAGAATCGACAATAATGTTATTTGCAAAAGATATTTATACAAATGAATCAACATTACAAAATGAGTCAGATATTAATGATTATATCAAGTTAGCAAGTGAAAGTTTTGCGAGTAGTATGGTTGATGGAACTTACGTTGATGTAATATTAGAAGTGACAAACTTGAAAAAAGATGCTATTCAAGGGGTATATACAGCAACATTAAGTGCAACAAATGGTACTGATAGAGCAGAGAAGACAATTAAAATCTTTGTTGGAAATGATACAGATGTAGTTGACTCTGATAATCCATACTTATATGCAGAAAATATTATCATTAAAGCTAATGATAAGCTTAATGAAGCTGATTATAATGCAGTAGCATTTGATGTAAAAGATGGAGATTTAACAGCAAGTATTGTTTATCCAAATGTTGATACATCAAAAGTTGGGGTACAAAAAGTATTCTTAAGTGTAGCAGATAGTGATGGAAATGTAACGACAATTGAAGTATATATAACAGTTGTTGGTCCAAATACAGTTATATCAGAAAATGAAAAATTAATGATTGATGCAATTGATTTTGAAATCGATCGTTTAGACTTAACAAAAGTAGCATATATTAATGAAATGATTATAAATAATTCAGAAGCAATTGCCTATAATATGCAGACAGGAAATAGCCTAGAAGTATTAGTAGAAAACACAAAAATTAATAAAACAAGTAAAACAGGAAAATATGAAGCAATTTTAGTGGCAAAAGATGGTGAAGATGTAGTAAGAAAAGAAATTATTATTACAGTAACTGGAACTGATGCAGTAATTGAAAACACAGGAACTGTATCAAATATGCCAATGATATTGATGTTATTAATTTTAATAGTACTAATGTTAATGTATATTAGAAGAAGATTTGCTAATCAAGAGATTTAATATTTATGTTAAATAAAATTAAGAAGATTTCTTTTGAAATCTTCTTTTTTGTTGTTAAATGCAGTAAATTTAAAGTTACTATCTTTAAAGTAGTATTATGCAATTAATTGGAAAAAGATTGGTCTTTATCAATTTAAATAGGTAAATTAGTGGTATAATTAGATATAGAGATTTAAGGAGAAAAATGACAATCTATGATATTGCAAAATTAGCAGGAGTTTCTAAAAGTACAGTTTCACGGGTGTTAAATGGTGAAGAAAATGTAAGTGACAAATCACGAATGAGGGTTGAAAAAGTTATCCGTGAATGTAATTATATTCCTAATCGCAGTGCTGCTATGACTAAAAAAAAGCGTGAAGTGATTTTGGTTTTAGTAACACGACTTGATTCTTATTCAGAAACTCGTTTAATTCGAGGCATGATGGAAGTAGCAAATGATGATGTAGAATTTTTAATTGTGGAAACACTATTTTCTGTTGATAAGACAAAGAAAATAATTGATAATAATAAAAATGTAAATGCAATAATTGTTTTTGCAATATCAGGTGAAAGTTATCAGTTTTTAGATGATTCACTTGTTCCAGTGGTATTGGTTGGTCAAAAATTAGAAACCGAAAATAGTAATCTATATTTTCCAGATTATCAAAGTATGTATGAGTTGATGCAGCAAAAAACAATAAAAAATCCATTATTTCTTGGGTTTGATAACAAAGATCGAACAATGATGGCTCGCTATAATGCAGTAATTGATGCTTATGGTAAAGAAATAGATGTAGTTAATGTTTGTGAATTTGGTCAACTTGAAGATGTTTCAGTTATTGATTTTTCAAAATATGATACTTTTATTTGTGCTACAGAAACAATTGCATTAACTGTTTATAAAGAAATATTGAAAAATCATTTAAATGACTACCAAATTATATCAGCTGGAAATAATAAGAACATTAATTTTATTATTGAAAATTTAGCAACAATTGATTTTCATTATAAAACATCTGGTAGTTATATTATGGACAAATTAATAAAAAAAGAGCGATTTAAACATGAAACATCGTATACTTTGCAAAAAAATTAAAAGTTATTTATAATAATTATAAATACATGATATAATTAAGATTGGAGGAAAGATGAAACTTACAGATATGCAGGAAAATAAATTCTATATTGTAACGAGCTATGGTAATTTAAGTGATGAGGAAATTACAGAATTAAATCAAATTGGCTTTATCTTGGGAGAAGAAATATCAATTGGAACTAAAGTAAATTGTATTAAACAGGTATGTATGTTTAATATTGAAAATACAGTGTATTCAATTAATAGTAAATATATAGAAGAGATTAGGATTGAGGAAATATAATGAAAAACTTATTACTGTTTGGGACACCAAACGTGGGGAAAACAACGATATATAATCAACTTACAAGTTCAAATGATCGCGTAAGTAATTTTGAAGGGGCAACCCTTGAAAAGAAAATGGCATCAATAAAAGGTTATGAATATGATCTTATTGATATTCCAGGTACTAATACAATTGGTGGAAAATCAATTGTTGATCAAATTGCTTTTTCATCATTAATGAATGAAGATTATTCTCAGATTATTAGTGTTATGGATGTTAGTAATTTCAAGAAAAATTTATACTTATTAATCGACTTATTAGAGACAGGGCGAAAAATTGGCGTGATTGTTAATATGATGGATATATTTAAAGGAGAATTTAATCAAGCGAAATTTGCTGAAATATTCAATGTAACAGTTACAAAAACTAGTAAAAAGGAATCTGAAATTGCAATAGGTGAGTTATTAGCTCCTAAAGAAAATAATTTTGAAATTAACTATGGTGAAGAAATTGAAACCGCAATTGAACATTTAATGCCACTTGTTAAATCAGAAATTAATGTCAATAAACGCTTTATAGCGATTCAATTTTTAAAAAATAATAATTATACACAAGAATATTTCACGGATTATGAAAAAGCTCAATTGATTTTTACAGAATTAACTGATGAAATAACGAAAAAAGGATTAGCCAAATCAATAACAGGTCTATTTTTTATTAAGAGAAAACATTATATCGATAGTGTATTATCAAATTTTTACCAAAAAGATAGCAATGCTAATGAACTTATTTGGATGAATAGTTTTTTTGATAAAGTAGCTTTACATCATTTTTGGGGATATATATTATTTATCTTTTTAATGTATGTTGTATTTACAATAACTTACCAAGGAGGAATTCTTCAAGATATTGTTGATGGCTGGGTTGGTCAGTTTAGTGAGGTTGTTTCTGGAATTTTAATGAATTTTGCTGTTCCCGAAATATTACAATCATTTATTATCGATGGAGCAATTGCCGGAGTTGGTGGAGTACTCGTTTTCTTACCACAAATAATAATTATGTTTACTTTAATTACTATTCTTGAAGGAATAGGTTATTTTTCACGAATAACAGTATTGTTTGAAAATATTTTTGATAAGTTAGGGTTATCATCACATTCAATGATTCCGTATATTTCTGGACTTGGATGTAATGTAATTGGAATCATGTCTACTCGAACAATAAAGGATGAGAAAAAAAGAATAGCAACAATTCTAACAGCTCCGTTTATTTCTTGCTCAGCCCGTTTACCTGTATATATCATCTTTGTAGACATCTTTTTTGAAAATAATAAGAGTTTAATCCTGTTATTCTTGTACCTACTAGGAATTGTAGTTGCGATTGGAGTAGCATACATTTTAGATAAATTTGTTTACAAAACAGAAAAAGAGATGCTAATTATTAATTTACCTAAATATAAGAAAGTCGATTTAAAATATTTATATCGAATTGTTAAAGGTAAAATTTTAAGTTTTATTA
Organism: uncultured Mycoplasmatales bacterium; assembly: GCA_964522645.1. GTDB lineage: Bacteria > Bacillota_I > Bacilli_A > UBA3375 > UBA3375 > CAZFWW01. Next base: position 8,581 of record CAZFWW010000032.1, on the reverse strand, counting down.
ACAATGCAGGAAAATTTATTTTGATTGGAACAATAGTAATTTGGTTAATAACGAACTTTGGATTTGTCGGATATACTCAAAATATTGATGAGAGTTTTTTAGGAATAATTGCTAGTCAGTTAAAATTTATTTTTATTCCCTTAGGTTTTGGAACAACAGAAGCAACAGCTTCATTAATGAGTGCATTTTTGGCAAAAGAATTAGCTATTAGTTCAATGTTGGTATTATACAGTTCAGTATCAATTGATAGTCTAAGTACTGTTCTAGAAGCAAATTTTAATGCGGCGAGTGCAATGTCATTTATGGTATTTACTCTATTATATATTCCGTGTTTTTCAACACTAGGAGCAATCTATAGTGAATTGAAACAAGGAAAATATGTACTTTATGCAGTAATGATTTCATTATCAGTTGGATATATTTTAGCATTTTTAACATACCAAATAATGAATATATTTATCTAAAAAATCACCACTAAGTGGTGATTTTTTAATAATTAATAACAAGGTAAAATTTCATGATTTAATACAGAGTGCATGTAACTTTCAATGTATCTTTGCTCTTTTTCACTTGGAATTAATGCATTAAAAATAGAAGAATCTTTTTTCGCAATAAAGGCTGCTTGAGTAATTTCCGGATTATCTTTAAGGTCTGTAAGGGTAAATTCGCTAAATAATTTTTGGTCTAAATTAACGATTGAAGCATCAATTTCGCCACTATTTAATTTATCACATAGTAAATGGTATGGAACGTTAATTAACGTTACATTATTTAAATCAAAGTTACTATGAATTAAATATTTATGGTCAAAAGAATTATTATCAATTCCAACATTTTTAATTGTTTTTGTCGTAGGTAATTTAATAATTGCGTGATTATTTGTATAAGTAAATTCTGATAGGGTAAAAGCAATATAAAGTTCCGGATATTTTGTAATAACGTGATTTGCATATTGCTTAGAAACAATAGCAAAGCTAATTGCATCATTAAGTAAAAGTTCAATTCGGTCGTTTGCCCCGCGAATATATGACATGAAAAAGTTGATTGGATAATTAGTATTAAAATAATTTACAAGTGAAGCAGCAAGTCCTTCATATCGAAGTGTGTAGGGCATCGGCATTGCTCCATTTAAATAATTAACATTGGCATGGCATATTAATTTTTGCAAATCTTTATGAGTAATGGTAGTACCGTTACGCCCACTGCGTTTTAATTTGATGCTATTATCTTTTTCTAAATCATCAATTGCCTTTTGAATTGTTCCCCTACCCAAATTATACTCTTGCATAAAATAATCAATTGATGCAACTTTATCATTGATATTTAACTGGGCAAAATAGGTTGCTAATATAATCTTAAAGTTACCAAGTTTATTTAAGTTTTTCATAATAAAATACTCCTTATTCATAAATATATTTTACCATATTTTCGAAAATAGATTCTATTATAAATGAAAAAATTTACAAATCAATTGTTCTGTGCTATACTATAAATGTACAATAAAATGTACTTTTAAAAGGAGGATAATGAAAATAGTAATAGGTGGTCAGATTAATAAGGAAAAAATTAAGCAAAAAGTAGAAGAATTATGTGATGAAAAAATAGAATTAGAAATAAAAAATGATCTTGATGCAGCCATGGCAATGGCAAATCAAGAATATGATTATTACTTAGGTGCATGTAATACTGGTGGCGGTGGAGCATTAGCAATGGTTCTTGCATTATGTGGAAATGACAAGTGTGTAACTGTTTCAATGCCAGGAAACATATTAAGTGAAAATGAAATTAGACAGGAAGTTCAAAAAGGAAAAATTGCCTTTGGATTTACGGCCCAACACATTGATGTTGTTGTTCCGATTATTATTGATGAATTATTAAGAAAGGATAAATAATGATGGAAATTATAATTATTGGATTATTAGGAGCATTAGCAGCAGTTTTAGCAAATCAAAATATTGCGGTATTTAACGATGGTTTACGTCCCATCTCAGGTCAATATGTTGATAAAAAGATTGACCGAAAAGCACTGGGAGCTACATCATTTGCATTATCATTTGGATTAGTGATTGGCTTTGGAATTCCAGTATCAATTGGAGCAAGCATTTTATTAATTCATAGTGTTTTATTAGGTACAGATATTATTGGAACGATTTTTCCTGATGGGAAAAAGGGATTAATAATTGCAGCAATTTGTGGAGCGCTTTATGGAATATTATTAGTTGTGGGGTTAGAAGGATTAGTAACTGCATTTGGTAAATTACCATACGATTTTACAGGGTCTTTAGGAATGGTTGGTGGACCAGTTGTAATTGCCTTCTCGGTGTTCCCAGCAATTGCGGTTGGAATGCAACATGGATTTAAAAAGGGGAGCATTACATTTGGCTTATCATTTATTACGTATATTATTGTAAGTACTTTTGGAAAGATAAGCATAAATGAAGATATAACAATTTCACTAAGTGCAGAAGGAATAACTTTAATTGTCGGAATGGGACTATTATTATTTTATTCATTACAGATTAAAGGTACTGGTAACCAAAACGAACAACTTATGAATATTTTTTCGCAAAAAGTAATAAGAATTAAAAAATTCAAATTTGTTTTAGCAATTATGGGTGGACTTGTAGCAGCAGCAACATCGTTATTAATTGTTGCAGGTGATCCGGTTTCTTTAAATTTAATATCTGCGGAAAATTACAATGAAGCGACACTTGCAATTGTTGCTCGTGCTCTAGGATTTATTCCCCTTGTTTTTTCAACAGCAATTGTTGCAGGTGTATATGGACCAGTTGGAACAACATTAGTTTTCGCAGCAGGGACAGTATTTGTTGGCAATCCTGTAGCAGCATTTGTTGTTGGTTTTGGTTTGATGTTAATTGAAATTCTGTTATTAAATAGTGCGGCTAAAGGTCTTGATCGTTTTCCGGGAATTCGTGATATGGGTGAACACATTAGAACATCAATGAATAATGTATTAACACTGGCACTATTAATTGGAGGGGCTATAGCATGTAATGCAATTGCACCAACTTTTGGCTACTTTTGGTTAATTGGATTATATTCACTTAATCAAGTCTCAAAAAAACCGATTGTTGATTTAGCGGTTGGACCACTTGCAGCAATTACCCTTGGAATTATTGTGAATATTTTAGTGCTTTTTAATTTGTTTACGCCACCTGTATTAGGATAAATTATGATTAAACGGCGAGCAAAGCAAACATTTAAAGCATTTGAAAAACGTGGAATTAGTGTTAAAACAATTAATTTAAGTGCTTTTGACCAAGCCGCTTTAGAAAATAAAAAGTACTTGGGAGTAAAAGATACTAACCTGTTAAAACCAACAATTGAATATTTAGAACAATATGGTTATGTGGTACATACAATTGATTATAAAAGTGAAATGAATCGTGCGATTGATTTTCGTTTGATTAATCCGTTAACTGGTCAGCATTTATCAGGTTCTTCAAGTGGAACTGCATTAAATGTTCTATATGAAATAAATGACATTGGTGTTGGAACAGATGGTGGGGGTAGTATTCTTGCACCAGCAATTAATTTAAATTTATATAGTGCAATTATGCAAAATTTACCAATAAAATCAAAACAGAAAATGTCAACAGACCAAATTAAATTTACGGTTTGTGCGGGATTGATCAGTAAAACTAGTACCGATTTATGGCAAATATATGCAAGGTTAAATCCACAAGTAAATAAACCGTGTCCAATTTATTATTTATATACTGATGATCAGTTTAAGGATAAAGTCAACGCTGATTATGTGATTAAAATTGATAAAGGAAGTTCACGAATTAGTCAAATTAAGCGATGTAATGAAGTATTAGAAAAGGGGATAATTATTACATATGAGCATGAAATTGATATACATGGAATTGGTGATTCAATTGTAGGTAGTCTAAGTGATAAGTTTCAACAATTAGGTAATAAAGAGTTGTTAAAAGTCGTTAATATGTTAAATGCAGATGGTCTAACGATTCCAACTGATAATATGAGTAGTGGCTATTTAATTATAGCTCGTGAGCATCGTAATAAATTATTAATGGTTGCTAATCATTTTAATAATCATGAAAATGAGTTGATAAATCGGTATTTTAATGTTGAAAATGATTTTGATGTTGAATATGAATTTTAAAAGGAGAGAAGATGTTAAAACAAGGAATCACGTATGTTCATGAGCATACAACAATTGATTTGAGTGGTATAAAACAAAATGATGATTGCAATTTTAATGATAAGGAACAAGTAATTAAAGAATTTCAAAAATTATATACTTTAGGTGTAAGAAATATCATTGATGTTACCTGTTCGGGAATGAAACAAGATGTTGAATATGTTAATGAAGTGAGTAAACGCACGAAATTAAATATTGTACAAGCAACGGGATTTTATCAAGAAAAATTTATGGTTGACTTTGTTAAAGAAAATTCAATTGAAGTTATTGCCGATAAAATGATTAATGATATTAAGATTGGTTTAAAAGGAACGGCAACAAAAGCCCAGGTAATTGCTGAAATTGCAACATCAAAAAATGAAATTACGGAAAATGAAATGAAAGTTTTTCATGCAGCCTGTATTGCTCACAACAAGACCGGTGTTCCAATTTCTACTCATACAACCCTTGGAACAATGGGGCTTGAACAAGTGGCAATCTTTCAGGAAAATAATGTTGATTTACAAAAAGTGGTGATAGGTCACGTTGATTTGAGTGGGGATGTAGAGTACATAAAAATGTTATGCCAAACCGGAGTTAATGTTGCTTTTGATACAATTGGCAAAGAAAATTATCAACCTGATTCCCTGCGAGTAGAAATGTTAAAAGAACTCGTTGAATCTGGATATGAAGATCAAATTGTCCTATCAATGGATATTACTCGCAAGTCAAATTTAGAAAATAAAGGTGGAATTGGCTATAGTTATCTACTAACCACTTTCACGAAAATGATGAATGATTCAGGGATTACAAACAAGATAGTCGAAAAGATGCTAGTTAGTAATCCGCTAAGAATTTTCGGACAAAAGGAGGGATAATGAATCAACTTAAAACAAGATTAGAAATTTTATATAATTCCAATAAAATTGAATTAGATGTATACCGAAAAATGTTGAAAATGATGGATGTATTAACCAAAGAATTTGGTCTAAATCTTACTGAAGAAAATGCAGTTATGTTTATTATTCATGGAGCAATGGCACTTCAACGAATTGCAGAAAATAATCCGGTAGCCCAAATTGATGAAGCATTATATCGTGCTGTAACAAGTGATCAAAATTATGTCGCAGCAAATGAACTTATGCATAAACTTGATACGCAAATTGACTTAAACATTCCGCATACGGAAATGGCATATTTTGAAATGCATTTAATTACACTTTTACAAAAAAATGAGGAGGTGTAAAATGGAAAATGTATATCCGTTAGATTCATTGTCAATTGATGAAGCAATGGCAGTGCAATTCAAATTAATTGATGAAATAACAAAGGAATTTCCAGGCTTAGAGATGTTATCACTTGGAGATCTTGGGGTTGTACAACCAGATAATATTCCTAGTTTTACCAAAAAAGCGCAAAAGGTAATTGCTAATTTTTTTGATTGTGAAGATGCAGTTTTTGTTCGTGGTGCGGGAACGGGTGCTTTACGTCTCGGAATTACTGCACTGATTAGTAGTGGTGACACGGTTTTAGTTCATGATGCCCCAATTTATCCAACGACAAAAATGACATTAGAGATGATGGGGGTTAAAATTGTAACTGCTGATTATAATAATCAAGATGAGTTTCAAGAAGCAATTAAAAATAAGGAAATTAAGTTGGCAATTGTTCAACATACCCGTCAGAAAATTGATGATAGTTATGATTATCACCAAATCATTAAAATACTGGCACAAAATCAAATTTTAACAATAACTGATGATAACTATGCTGCACTAAAAGTTAAGAAGATTGGTTGTCAAACGGGAGCAACACTTTCAACGTTTTCTGTTTTTAAACTACAAGGACCAACAGGTGTCGGGCTGGTAGTCGGTTCGAAAAAATATATTGATCAAATTCGCAATAGTAATTATTCAGGTGGAAGTCAAGTGCAAGGATATGAGGCTCATGAAGCATTAAGAGCAATGGTAAATGCCCCTGTGAGTTTAGCAATTAGTGCAAAGGTATGTGCGGAATTAGTAAGCAGAATTAATGAGGGAGAATTGAAAAATGTAAAGTCAGCTTTTATTGTAAATGCACAGTCAAAAGTAGCGATAATTAAGTTACAAAAACCAAATGCAAAAGCTGTTATTAAAAAGTGCGAACAGTTAGGGTGTGCTCCTCATCCGGTTGGGGCAGAATCAAAATACGAAATAGTACCGATGGTATATCGTGTTAGTTCAACGTTTAAAGCAAGTTTAAAAGAAGATGCAGAATACTATATTAGGGTTAATCCAATGCGCAGTGGAGTAGATACAATTTTAAGAATTTTAAAGGAAGCAATTAAGTAAGATGTTTTTAGAAAAAACGTTACGAGAAAATAAAAAATTAATTGATTATAGTATAATGTTGCATCAAAAAGGAAAAATTTTACCAGATACATATGTGTTAGATGTTGATACTATCCTTAAGAATGCTAAGACAATGTTAGAAGAAGCAAATAAATGTGGGATAAAACTTTATTATATGACAAAACAGATAGGAAGAAATCCAATAATTGCCAAGAAATTAGAAACACTTGGTTTTGCGGGAGCAGTTGTTGTTGATTATAAAGAAGCATTAATTATGATTGAAAATAACATAAAAATTGGAAATGTTGGGCATTTAGTTCAAGTTCCTAAACAAATTCTCCGAAAAATATTGATGCATAAACCGGAAGTTATTACAGTTTTTAGTTCACAAATTGCTGTTGAAATAAATGCAATATGCCAAGAATTACAACTTAAGCAAGACATTGTCTTAAAAGTTGTTGATATAGATAAGGACATAATTTATGATGCTCAATTAGGTGGATTTTCACTAGAAAATTTGGAAACGGAAATTGCTAAATTAAAAAAATTAAAGGCAATTAATATTGTTGGTGTAACCTCATTTCCAGTGTTATTACTGGAAAAAGAAACAAGTGAGATAAAGACTACTCCCAATTATGAAACACTACAAAGTGCAATAAAAATTTTAAATGCTAATAATATTAATGTTTCTCATGTGAACATGCCATCCTCAACCTCAACTGCAACAATCAGTAAGTTAGCAAAAATCGGAGCAACTCATGGTGAACCTGGTCATGGGCTGACTGGAACAACACCAGCACATGTAACGGACAATAATGAATTACCAGCAATGGTTTACGTCAGTGAAATATCACATCAGTTTGGTAAAAATAGTTATTGTTATGGTGGTGGATATTATCGCCGCAGTTTACTGAAAACGGCATTAGTGAATCACGAGTTGATTGAGACAATTAATCCCCAAAATGAAAGTATTGATTATTATATTGGACTCAAAGGAAAGTTTAATTACGGTGATACGGTAATTATGAATTTTCGTACTCAAATTTTTGTAACTCGCTCACAAATCGCCCTTGTTGAAGGATTAACAACAGATACACCCCATCTTTTAGGAGTGTACACTGCTTTAGGGAAATGTGATGAATAAACGAGTAATCTTAATAATAATTGATAGTTTTGGAATTGGGCAAATGAAAGATGTTTTAAAAACACGACCTTTCGATAATGGGGCAAATACAGTGAAAAGTTTATTGAATAATAGTGATAATGTTCAGTGGTCAACTTTAGAGCAACTGGGATTAGGAAATTTAGTAACTCACCCAAAACTTCAGCCAGTTGATCAAAAAATTGTTGGTAGTGCTAATTTAAAACATTATGGTGCAGATTCTTTTTTCGGACACCAAGAAATGTTTGGAACCCTACCATTAAAACCAGAACACCAACCGTTTAATGCGGTTATTAATCAAGTAGAATTTAAGTTGGATGAGCTTGATGTTAAACATAAGCGGATTAAAACGAAAAATGGCGATGTTTTACTTATAGAAGATTGTTTTACCTTAGCTGATAACGTTGAAACTGATCCGGGACAAGCTTATAATATAACGGCAGATTTAAATAAAATTACTTTTGAAGAGGTAGTGAAAATTGCAAGGGAGATTCGCATGATTATAAAGGTTCCGCGATTAATTGTTTTTGGCGGAAAAGATACATCGATTGAAAAAATAAGTAGTTGTATTAAAAATAATGGAGAAGGATATTTAGGAATTGATGCTCCGAAATCAGGAGTATATAAAGATTCTTATAAATGTGTACATTTAGGTTATGGAATTAACCCAAAAGACCAAATAATTTATCAATTAAATAATTGTGGAAAACAGGCTGTGCTAATTGGTAAGGTTGGTGATATTGTATCTAATGAAAATGGAATGAATATACACGGAGTAGATACCGAAACACTAATGCAAGAAACAATTAACCAGATTAAAATCAATCAATTTGATTTAATTGCAACAAATATTCAAGAAACAGATTTGGCAGGACATGCTCAAGATACTGAAAAGTACGTAAAAAAGGTTAATGTTGTTGA
>CAZFWW010000031.1:0-14349 GCA_964522645.1 uncultured Mycoplasmatales bacterium | reverse complement strand
TCAAAGTTTATTAACATACTACCTCTACTCCACTAAGTATTATAACCATTTTTTTAAAAAAAGTCAACAAAAAACCATTTTAAAAATTATGATTAGCAAATTAAAAACCATCATTAATAAATTGATGGTTTTTTTTGATTTTTCTTTGTTTTAATTTTTAATTAACAGCAAAATCTGTGCTTTTAAAATCTCTTAATTTAAATGATGAAAGTTATCTCCTAATTTATTCGTAACTTTTTTAAAGATTCTTAATAAATTCATCCAATTTAGATATACCTTATATTTATAGTGGTTTTTGTTCGTACCTCTTCATTTAATATAATTACTATAGCCTACCCATCTTGTTTTGTTGGAGCAATCAATACTTCTCTAATTGAAACTGATTGTGGCATTTGATACATAAATAAGGTTGTTTTTGCAACTTCTTTTGGATCTAAACTCTTACCACCCATTGTTTCTTTCCACTGATTGTAACCGGCAATAATTTCAGTTGATGTAGTATGTGATAGTAATTCTGTTTCGGCGGCACCAGGAGCAATTGTTAATACCCGAACATTACTTGCTGATACTTCTTCACGAATTGTTTCTGTTAATGCATGCACGCCAAATTTAGTCGCACAATATGTAGCATGGTTTGCAAATGCTTTACGTCCAGCAATTGATGAAACATTAATTATCGTTCCCGAATTACGGGTAACCATATCGTCAAGCACAATTTGGATTCCATTTAATACCCCCATTACATTTACATTAATCATTGTTTGCCATTCACTTGCATTTTGTGTTCGAATATCACCTAGTAACATTACACCGGCATTATTAATTAATAAATCCGTCTTTCCATAGATTGCTTCTGCTTCCCTAATTGCCAAAGTTAATGCTTGTTGATCACACACATCAACTTTTCGTGCAATTGTATTTGCTAATTTTTCTTCGGTAATTAATGCTTCTAATCGATCAATTCTCCTTGCAAGAAGCAGCATTGGATGACCTGCTTTAGCAAATACCTTTGCCATTTCGGCACCAAACCCACTACTTGCACCTGTTATTACAACTAATTGTTTTTTATTCATTTTAATCTCCTTTGTGGTTTTATTATATTACAATTAAACTACAAAATATAGTTACATTTATGTAAGTATTTGATACAATCAATGTAAGGAGTAATATGGAAAAATGTAATGTTCACAATTGTGATATTTATGGAGCAATTAATTTAATTAAATCACGTTATGCTTCGGTAGTCTTATTCGCGATAAATGAAAACAAACTGACTTTCAGTCAATTATTAGCAGAATTTGATTATTTAAGTCCCGTACAACTAACTAGAACTTTAAACCAACTTGAACAAAATAACCTTATTAAACACTATAATAAATCTTATAGTTTAACCAATGCTGGAAAAGAATTAATCCCAATTTTAAATACGCTTGAAGATTGGCATGATAAGCATTATTAAAATTACAATAATTTCAAAAATGAGCATTTTAATTATCTCAATATAATTACAAAAGTCACAAACGCTATAGCTGTTTGCGACTTTTTTCAAAATTTTTTATTTATTTTCTCCATGTTTGTTTCACTAAATTTGCTATATAATTAATTGCCGATTTCAAATTACATCAATAAAAGAAAAAACAAAAACTTTCGTTTTTGTTCTAATTTGAGTTTCTAAAACCCTTTAATTATAATTTTTCTTTTATTAATTATAGATTTGCATCTCCACTTTGCCAGTTCATTGGACATAAACCACCTGATTTAAATGCTTGAATTGTTCTTAACGTTTCATCTACTGAACGTCCTACATTTAAATTATTAATTGTTGCACTTTCTAATACACCTTCTGGAGAAATGATAAACATTCCACGAAGAGCAATTCCTTCTTCTTCAATTAATACACCAAATAATTCTGAAATTGCATGATTTGTATCTTGAAGTAATGGGAAATTAACTGCTCCAATTCCGCCATCTTTTATTTCTGCTTTTCTCCATGCAGCGTGTGAGTGGATTGAATCTGTTGAAACTCCGAAAATTTCCGTATCTTCTGCTTGGAATTTGCTATAAGCATTTGATAATGATGTAATTTCTGTTGGACACACAAATGTGAAATCAAGTGGCCAAAAGAATACTACTGTCCATTTTCCTTGCTCCATATTTTCTGCTAATGATACCTTACCAAATGTTCCATCGGCTAATACTGCCTCTGCTGCAAAATTTGGGACCTCTTGTCCAACCTTTACTGATGAAATATAATATTGTTCTTCCATTTTTTCCTCCTAGTTCCTAAAAATAATTATAATATTTTTTTCCTATTAATGTTGATTTTTACTTAATAAGTTTTATTCGGCTTTTGGTTTTTCTGTTGTAATATTGATATATTGATCCATCGTAATATTTTTAAGTTTATTGTCTGTTAATTTACCATCTTGGTATTTAACTGTACCATAAATTGGTTCTTCACCCTCTTCTTGGGCACTTGCATATACTTTAACACTATAAGCACCTACAACTTTTTGATTTTTCATACTATCAATAATAACTTTTTCTACTTGCGTAAATTCTTCTTCGTTTGCTAGTCCATTAATATTAAAACTTGCCTCTTTTTTCTCATTATCTAATTTTTGAAAATTCATTCCAAAATCTGAATTCACTGCGGCCTTTTGGGCACTATTTGCTGTACACCCCATAAGTAGTGGGATGAACAATAAAACGAATATTAAAATCTTCTTCATTTTGCTCCTTTTTTTTATTATATCATTTAATAATTAATTTTGATTAAAAACAATCCTTCCGGTGGCATTGTTTTTGAAGCTACCGTTCGATTTTTAGCAAGTAACATCTCACTTACTTGCTTTGGTTCAATCTTTTCCGTTCCTACATCAATTAAAACTCCGGCAATAATTCTAACCATGTTATATAAAAAACCATTACCCTCAATTTCAATTGTAATTAACTCGTCAGTCTCATTAATCGTCAATTCATAAATCGTCCTAATCTTATCCTCAACTTCTGATTTAACATTACAAAAACTTGTGAAATCATGCGTACCACAAATAAATTTAGTTGCTTCTCTCATCTTATCAATGTTTAATTTATAAGGGTGATAATATGCATAGCGCCTTAAAAATGGATTATATTTTGTCATAATTTGATAATGATAAACTTTTGATTTCACATGATAACGCGGATTAAAATCCGAATTAACTATTTCAACATTTTTAATATTTATTGCTGGTTTTGTTTGGGCATTAAGGGCTCGAAGTAGACCCCTTGGTTCAATGTTTTTTTCCACTTCAAACGTTAGATATTGGTCACGAGCATGAACACGTGCATCGGTTCTTGATGAACCAAAGGTCTTTATTTCACTTTGGAATATTTTACTTAAAACCATTTCAATATTATCTTGAATTGTATTCCGATTTGGTTGAGTTGCATAACCATTAAATTCACTCCCATCATATTCAAGATTTACTAAATATTTAATCATATCATCACCAGTCCAATCACAATTATCATACATAACCCAATAAACATATAATCTTCTTTTATTAACTTACGCTTATAACTTAAATTATCAACATTTGCAACCGAAATATTTCGAGCATAAAATACCAATTCCAATTCATCAACAAGGTTATCAAGCCTTAACACTAATGCTTGTAATGCAAGTTTTAAAAAATTAAGTTTAGATTCTTTTATGGTAATATTACGACTATTTAAACTTTGATTGATTTTTAATATTTCATTTCCAATCAGTGGAATAAAATTAATAACTAATACGAAAATCATCACAATATCTTGAATTTCTTTTTTTCGGAAAATTTTCTTTGAGAGAAATTTGAAAATTGTTACAAGTTCAATTAAAGCAGTCGTTGAATTTACGATTAAAACTGCTGCAAACATTACATAAAGTCGGATTCCCAAACTGTATGCAAATGTTGGAGGCAAAAGTGGATAAACTAATAAAAACAAATAAAAAACAATCATCACAACGGGAATATATTTAAACTTCTTTTGAAAATATAAATACGGAATTTTTCCAAGTAAAACAAAACCTTGTAAAATAATAATTTGCACTATATTTTGTTGAATTGATAAAAAGGGAATTGTTAAAAACCAAATAATCAATGTCAAATATTTAATTGTTGGATTAACTCGATGTAAAAACGAATCGTGATTTAAATAAAAATTAAAACTCATAGTTATCCCTCCATTGGTGCTAGTATTTCTAAGTCAATTGCATCACTAACTGTTCCACTATATATATTCTGATTATTAACGATTATTATTTGATCGCAAAAGTGTAGTATATTTTGGGGCTGATGACTACTGACTAAAATTGGAATTTTTGTTTCCTCTAAATATGTTGCAAGCAAGCGACGATGTTTTAAATCTAAACCAACAAATGGTTCATCAAAAATAATTAAATCTGGATTAATAACAATCGCACAGATTACCATTAGTAGTTTTTTTTGACCACCACTTAACTCTTGGGGACTTGCTGTAGTTTTAAAATCCAAATCAAAATATTGCAATAATTCCACAATTTGCTTTTCTGTAATATCTTTTCCGTACTTCTTTTTATATCCAAGATTAATTTCAGCATAAACACTATCGGTTACGATTTGAGCATTAACATTTTGCATTACTAAAATTATTTCTTCAGGTTTTTCTATTGTTTTTTTCTCTACTGCTAGATAACCAGTTAGAATTTTAAAAAAGGTGCTTTTACCACTTCCACTAAATCCCAAAAGTAAATTTTTCTTGCCTGTTATCTCTAGTGTTACATCGTTAAATATTACTTGTTCAAACGGACTTTTTGCTTGATACTTATAATTCATATTTTGACATCTAATCATTATTACCTTTCAACTCATTCATGATTTCTTGATTTTCACTAATTAATTGTTGACTACTTGAATACACATGTACCTGCTTATCTTTTATATAAATAATTTGGTTTGCCAATTTTAAGCGATTAATATCATGAGAAATTTCAATTAACAGAACACCATTTGCAATAAACTTATTAATCTCTTCACTAATTACTTTTAAATTACGGTAATCATTCATTGCAACTGTTTCATCCAAAATTAAGACTTTTGATTGGTTGATTTCACATAGTAGTGACACTAGTCGCACTTTTTCCCCACCACTTAAAATTTGCGGACTACGATAACGCATTTCATATAGTGAATATTTTTTTAATAATTCTTCAATGTTAGCAGTTGGTAAACCGCTAACAAATTTAATCTCATCAAGAACACTATTCATGATGAAGTAATATTCTAAATTTTGAGGAACATAACTAATATCAGGGTTAACCTGTTGTTTTTCAATAAGTTTGTCGTTGTAAAAAATATTTCCTGAATAATCGTTAAAGCCAATTAATGATTTAGCAATACTACTTTTTCCACTTCCAATTTCCCCAAATATAATTATGTGACCTTGATTAATTAGTTCTAATTCTGGGATGTGTACTACATCTTTGTCTGCAAATCTAATCGAAAAATCCTCAAATTTAAACATTACTACTCCTTACCTTGTATTATATCATTAATTATTTATATTATTTAGATATTATCAAGCATTTCCAACCTTTAAAATTAGGTGTTCATATTTTATTTTTCTTAATATATTAAGGTCTAATCCCTTATTATAAACTGATTAATAATATTTCTTTTCAAACTAATTCAACTGTTATCAATATTAATTTATTCGAAAACTGTTTTGATTAAAAAATATTTAAAAAAAATTTGACATTTATATTTCTATTTGCTATAATTGGTAAGTGGATATGGCGCGCGTGGTGAAGAGGTTAACACATCGGTTTGTGGTTCCGACAGTCGCGAGTTCGAGTCTCGTCGTGCGCCCCATTTTAAAATACTTAATTAAGCAATTGTTTAATTAAGTATTTTTTATTTTATTAGTGTCATTTTTTGATTAGTTATTATCATTTCTTTTACATGTTTGACTTGTTTAATAAAAATAAACTGCGAATTCGCAGTTTATTTTTTACTTATACTTACATCCATTGCCTTTTGTAAAATATCTAGATTAAAAATTAAGTTTTTCTTAATATTAATTGTTTCATTTTGTTCATCTTCAATAAAATTAATTATTAAGTCCGTATCTGTTAAATGATAATCACTAATTCTTCTTAAGTGAATTGATTTTAATAATTTACTGATTTGGGGTTTGTCTGAGTTTAATTTGATTTTCTCAGGATCTTTAACCGCAAGCATCCCATTAATCAAATATACTGATCGACCAAAGTATAAATTACTTGAAATTATATTGTTTGTCGTGATTCCATCTCTAATTTTGCTAAAATGTTTATTATACTCAAGTAATAATGTATCTATCAACTCTTCATTGTTTTTAATTTTTAATAACACCGGTGCTTTATCCTCTGTAATAACTCGTACATAATATGCTTGGTTAAATTTATGGGTTTGAATATTTCCGCCATTTCGTTTTATATATTCTATTGCTACAATCTCTTCATATAATATCTCGGTTACGCTTGTTTGTCTTGATATTGCAAAACCATATTCAAAAACTTCTAGATTATAATTTTTATTGGTTGTGAAAACATATAATGGGTATACCACACTTACAATTAAAACTATAAACAGACCATTAATAACAATTTGTGATTGTTTAATTAAATCATCTGATGTAAATACATAAATGCTTAGTGTTACTATAATTATTGCAAATAAAATCGAAATTATTTTATTTAATGTTTTCAATTTAATATTTTTCTTTAATACAATATTCCCTAATTTTTTCTTATACATGACACCCCTACAAATATATAATGTTAATTTATTATATCATGTTTTTTTGTTAAATATTGATATATTTTTCATTTTAATTCATGACTAGGCTTTAATCAATTATTTTATTTATTTTAACTTTTGGTAACTGCTTTTTTATTTGAGAAAATTTTGCTAATCCCGAACTAAATGTCGTTGCTGTTGCACATGCAGTTGCTAATTTTAAACCTGTTTCAATTGGTGTGTTGTTAACTAATGAATATAAATATCCAGCAATAAATGAATCACCTGCCCCAACAGCGTTAATCACATCCCCTTTAATTCCTGATATCTTTAATTTTTGCTTTTCATTTATAAAAACACTACCAGATGCACCTTGTGAGACAATCACATTTTCAACTCCCAATTCCACTATTTTTTTAGCATTTTTTATTAATTCTTGTTCTGATGTAAAGTTTAAATTTAATATTTTACTGATTTCCTCTTGATTAGGCTTAATTGCATAAGGTTTAATTTCTTCTAAATCTGCCAATGTTACATTTGCTGAATCAATTATTAGCTTATTGGTTTTACATTTTACTAAGTTAGCTAACTCAATCAAAAACGTATAGTCTTCCGAGTGTGCATTACCTGCAATTAAAACTATATCATCACTTTCAACATTTTTTTGAACGTAATCAATAAATTTTGTTTTAGTATTACTTAAACTTTCTCCCTTTGAGTTGATTTCCGTTACCTGGCTAGCGCTAACTATTTTGGTATTAACTCGTACTTTATTTACATTAAACAATACTGCGTCGATACCACTTAATTCTGATTTGATTAATTTGTCAAAATTATTATCAATTGTTGTTATCAAACGACATTTACAATTTAATTCTCTTAAAACGTGAGCAACGTTAATTGCTTTTCCCCCAAATACCAAATAGTCATTTTCTGCATAATTTGTCTTACCTGAAGCAATTTGGTTAATATAAATAAAATGGTCTATTGCGGGGTTTAGTGTGATTAAATGAATCATCATTCTCCTTTTTTTAATATAATATTCAAGATAACTGCTCCTACTAGTGAACCAATAAGAATTGAAAATAAATACATGAACGGATTATTAACTAACGGGAATACAAAAATTCCTCCATGTGGTGCGGGTAACGTAATTTTAAATACCATCGTTAATGCTGAAGCAATTGCAGCGCCAATAATCATTGGTGGCATAAATTTTTTAGGATTTTTTGCGGCAAATGGAATTGCTCCTTCCGTAATGAATGATAACCCCATTATGTAGTTCGTTCGTCCCGCATTTAATTCATTTTGTAAATATAAATCTTTATTCAAAGTCGTTGCAAGCGCAATTACAAGTGGTGGTGTCATCCCACCTGCCATAACAGCAGCCATAAATGTTTGATTTCCTTCTGCTAGTAATAACGTTCCTGTTACATAAGCCGCTTTATTAATTGGACCTCCCATGTCACTTGCCATCATAATCCCAATAATAACACCTAATAAAATTGGATTAAAATTTTCTAATTGCTGTAGACTATTTATTAATAATTCATTTAACCACGATACTGGGTAGCCAAATAATGTCATTATTATTCCCATTATAATTGCTCCAAGTAATGGAGTAAATAGTACTGTTGCACTACCTTGTAGTGACTTGGGCAATACTCTTGCCTTTTGGGTTAAGAATTTTGCTAAAAATCCAGCACAAAATCCACCTAATATTGCTCCAAGAAATCCACTTCCATTGCTATTTGCAAGCATACCTGATAGAAAACCAAGCATTAACCCTGGACGATTACCGATACTTATAGCAATATATGCTCCGAGAATTGGTAACATCATACCAAATAATAAGCCTCCAATTTCACCAAAAAATGTTCCTAACTTTTCAATGTGAATTAGCGGTTCAACTCCGGCAGTAATATCATCTGGAGTTCCAAATAAAAATCGTAGTGCAATTAAAATCCCACCCGCAACTACAAATGGTAGCATATGAGTTACTCCATTCATTAGACTTTTATAAATCGAAAAATCATTAGTACCAATATCTATTTTCACATCAGATTCATTGGTCTCACTTCCTCTAAACTCTTGTGCATTTTGAACTTCATTAAATAATTGTTCAGCATTTTTTAAAGCTCTTGTTACTGGTACTTGGATTACTTTCTTTCCAGCAAAACGATTAATTTCTACTTTAACATCTGCTGCAATTATAATCCCATCACAGTTTTTAATCTCATCTACGGTTAGTCCGTTTTCAGTACCTGATTGTCCCTGAGTTTCTACCTTAATACTATAACCTAATTTTTTGGCGGTATTTTCTAAATTTTCTGCTGCCATATATGTATGTGCGATACCTGTTGGACATCCTGTTACTGCTAAAAATTTTAATTTTGGTTGATTAGTACTCAACACCTTAGTTTCACTTAATATTAAATCAACTACTTCTTCTTTAGTTTCATGTTTCAAATGATTAACAAAATTTTTATCTATTAATTTTCGGGAAATTGATGATAAAATATTTAGATGTTCTGAATCTGCACCTTTTGGTACAACTATTGTAACAACTAACTCTGTCATTTTCCCATCAATACTTGGCCATGCTATCTGATTAATTTTACTGATAGAAATAAAAGGTTTTTTACAATTTATTTGAGCATGTGGAATTGCTATTCCATTTTCAAATCCTGTTGAACTAACTTTTTCACGATTTACTAATTCATTTATTAATTCTTCCTTATCTACAATTAATCCTAACTTTTCATATTCTTCTGCTAATTTTATAAACAATTCTTCTTTACTTGATATTTTTTCAAATTCAAATATTAATTCTTCTTTAAATAACATTTCTCCTCCTATGATTTTAGTATAATAACTTCCAAACAAAACATCTGAAATTTTTTAATCTTTTTATTTATTTTGAAAATTTTGAAACAAACTTTCAATTATTTTGAATTTATTGAAAGTTAACATTATATTAAAAAAGATATATCTATTTACAGATAGAAATAAATCATTGCAGAATATTTATTGAAAATAAAGTCAACCTAAATTTAGGCTGACTTTATCCATGAATACAATTTGAAAATTATAATAATTTAGTTGTTTTACTTCTTATTATAATTATATGCTACAACTATTGCTATTTTGTTTGCTGAATCTATTTCTACAGAATATTGAATCTGTTTATTTTCTAATTTTTCTAAAAATAAATTTAAATCTTCTGTCCCTGGTTTGAAAAACCCTTCCGCTATATTAAATACTCTCACTATATCATTAGTGTTATTTTCATCAATTTTATATTTCATAATAATCCTCCCTAAAAATTAAAACCATTTTACAATCTTTTAAAAACATTGAATGAGCAGTAAAACTACAGTCAATTTATAACACGAATAGATAATATAATGTTATTTTGAAATTATTGTAAATTCATCAATATCAGCAACCTTGTACTTAAAATTTTGTCCTGCTTTGCTTCCATCAATCAAAATATAGCCTCGTTTTGCATTCATAAGTACATAACGTTTTAAGTTGCGCTCTGTTTTATTCGGAGTTGTTATTCCCATTTCAGTTGAAAAGCCATTTGCACCGATAAAGGCAATATCAAAATTGATTTCTGATAAATACAATAATGCTTCTTCACCTACAATTGCAGCCTCAGAACTCAATACCATTCCCGGAATGAGATTAATATTTATTCCATGCTTTTCAGCTTCAGAAATGTGATTATAACCATTTGTATACACCGTAATATCTTTTCCTTTTAAATATGCAAATATCTTACGAACTGTTGTACCATTATCAATAAAAATAACATCTTCTTTTTTAATATATTCAACAGCCATCTTGGCTATTACTATTTTATTATACTCATTTAACTGTTGTCGATATTCATCGCTAACTGAAAGTACTTGCTTATTAATTTGATTAATAATTCCACCATGTTTTAATTTTATTAAGCCATTACTCTCTAAAATTTTCAACTTACGTCGAATCGTTGATTCACTAATACTTGTCAATTTTATTAACTCTGAAATATTAATTATTTTATTTTCCTTAATTATTTCATAAAGCTCATTTATTTCCATTATCATCACCTTAAAACTTTGTTAAATACTTCAATATTAAATACGCAATTAGTGAACCTAAAAAATAAAAAACAACATCTAAAGGATCGGCATAACCTGGATAATAACCTCCTGAATTAAAACCTAAAACTGTTGCAACATATTGAAACACTTCAAATGAAACCCCCATTAAAAATGGAATTATCACAACAATATATTTACCTTTTAATTCATATAGTGCAAGTGAAAAAACAAGTGTCCATATCAAATCAGGTAGCGAGCCTAGTAACATTGAATAATTATTAATTCGATAGAAGAATAAGAAAATCCCAACAAGTGTCAGGATTATCATCAAAACTTTTAACGCTTTTCTACCCATTAAAATTCTGCCATAAATAACTTTGAACAATATGAACGATCTTCTTCTGTTTCAAATCTGTAGCCTGCATTAATTAATTCTTTAATATACTTTCCTGGTTTAAGACCCAAATAAATTCCGTGAATCACTGCACCTAATCCTGTGTATAAAAGAGCAACATTAATTAATGCTTGTGATATTCTGCCATCGATAAGTAACTTTATAAATCCTAAGCCAAAAATCGATAATACGATTAAAGCCATATCATTTTCTAGGCTAACAATTTTACGTTCACCCATTTCACCAACCATAATTATTTTTGTTTTCACATTTCCTCATTTCTATAACATAATTATATCATATTTTTTAATTTGTTACATATTAATATATTTATGATTATTTTTGATAAAATAGTAAAGAATAATAAATATATAAAGATATTTAAATTTGGGGGATATTATATGATTATTAAAATCATTTTAGCAATCTTGATCGGTTTACTATCAGGGATTGCAAACTTTATTTTTGGGAGTGTTTTAAATTTAATAGTACAAGTCAACACATCACTAGTTCCAGTTAACCTAATATTTTTACCGTTAATTGGTGTATTCATTGTTTTTCTTTATCAAAAATTTGGTAAAGATTCAAACAAAGGATTTAAAGTTGTATTTAATGCTATGGAAGAAAATGAGCAGAAAATACCACATCATCACGGCTCACTAATGATTTTTACAACATGGCTTGGTCATCTCTTTGGAGCAAGTGTCGGAAGAGAAGGTGTTGCTGTTCAAATGGGGGCTAATATTGCTGATAGTTTGCAACAATTACAAGTTTTCAAACTTAAACAATCCGACCGAAAAATCATGATTGGTGCAGGAATGGCTAGTGGATTCGCTGCCTTGTTTGGTACACCAATTGCCGGTTTTTTCTTTGCCTTAGAAATGACCAAAAGTAAAATTACTAATTATAACTTTGTTGTTCCGACAATTATTGCAGCAACGATTGGTAATTTTGTGACTACATTTTTCGGTCTAAGTCATTTTCATGTCACAATTGAACAAAGTCTAATTCCACCAATTACTTTAATTACTACAATTAAATTAGTTTTTATTGGTTTTTGTATTGCCAAACTAGGTCATTTGTTCATTATAACCTTAAATTATTTCAAAATAATAGTTCCCAAAATAATTCCTAATCCGCTAAAACGAATTTTTATCTTTAGTATTTTTTTAGCAATCTTATTATTTGTTTTAAATCAAGGAAGATATATTTCACTTGGAACTAATTTAATCAATGATTCCTTCACAAATCCAACTTCAATTTTAATCTATGATTTTATCCTAAAGTTATTCTTCACAACATTTAGTTTGAGTATCGGCTTTCAAGGGGGAGAAGTTACGCCACTATTTAGTATTGGAGCAACTTTTGGTGTTATTATTGCCTTTACTCTTAATCTTCCAGCAACCGTGATTGCTGCATGTACATATGCAATGATGTTTGGAGCAAGTACCAATGCCTATCTTGCAGCATTCTTTATTGGGCTTGAAATATTTGGGCTAAATATTTTCATGCCACTTCTAATAATAACAATTAGTACTTTTATCTTTCGTTCAAAAAATAGCATTTATCCGATTGAACTATATTAATTGATAATATCTGAGAGTTCTCAATATAACTGAAAAGGTCGTAAACAAATTAACGTTTACGACCTTTTATTATTGATTTGATTTTCACCATACATTTTAACCTTTGATGTAGCAAATACAGTATCTAATTTTATTACATTTCCTTGTAACATGTGTTTTATAATATTATTCTAATTAGATTATCACTTCTATATAAATTAAATGTTCCTTGAAGAAAATAAAACAAGAACAACAACTTTCGTTCTTGTTCTGATTAATTTTTTGAACCCTCTCTTATTGTTCATATTCAAATTCTAATTCTAGTACATTTACAATTTCACCAGGTTCTACACCTTGTTCTTCTAGTTTATCGTAAACTCCTAATTGCTTCAGTTGATTAGCAAATCTTCGCGTATTATCGTAAGTTGTAAAGTTTGTCATTGCTACTAACCTTTCAATCTCACGACCGTATACTTGAAGTACACCATCTTCATCACGCTTAACATAAATTCCTTGATCTGGATCAAAACGATAAATTCTTTTTGTTGGGCGATCTGATACGAACATCACTTTTCCAATTTCATCTAAAATATCAGCTGTACGTGATTTTAATAAATCAATTCCTTGTTTAGTCAGAGCTGATATTTCGATTATTTCTGCCTTTGGAAATTCTTGTTTAAAACGTTCTAAATTCTCTTGAGCATTTGGCAAGTCCATTTTATTTGCTACTACTAGTTGACGTCGATCAATTAAACCTAGTCCGTATGATTCTAGTTCTTTATTTATAATACGATAATCTTCAATTGGATCACGATATTCAAACGATCCCATGTCTACAACATGTAAAATCAAACGCGTACGCTCGATATGTTTTAAAAACTGAATTCCTAGACCTTTTCCTTCTGCCGCACCTTCAATTAACCCTGGTAAATCAGCAACAACAAATGAACGTGAATCATTAGTCTTTGCAACTCCTAAATTTGGAACTAAAGTCGTAAAATGATAAGCTGCAATTTTCGGTTTCACTTTCGATAAAACAGATATTAGCGTACTTTTACCTACACTTGGTAAACCTACAAGTCCTACATCAGCTAATAGTTTTAAATCTAATCGTAAGTTGATTTCTTGACCTGGCTCACCATTTTCCGAAATTTCAAGTGAGTGTTTACCGGCACGAGCTAAAGCCATATTTCCACGACCTCCGCGTCCTCCACGAGCAACTACTTTTTGATCACCGTGGTGAATTAAATCACCAATAAATTCATCGGTATCAGAATTATAAATTACTGTTCCTGGAGGTACTTTTAAAATTAAATCCTCAGCTCCACGCCCAGTTTTTCCTTTGTTTTGACCATTATTTCCATTATCGGCTTTATATTTTTTATTATAACTAAAATCCAGTAACGTATGTAAACCTTCATCAACTTCTAATATAATACTTGCACCACGGCCACCATTTCCACCAAAAGGTCCACCTTCTTCGACCATTGCTTCACGACGAAATGCTACAA
>CAZFWW010000030.1:0-15055 GCA_964522645.1 uncultured Mycoplasmatales bacterium | reverse complement strand
CCTTAACACAAGATAAAGTATAACACGATGAGAATATTTTGTCAACTCTTTTTTTAAAATAATTCATAATCTTTTTACTACCATTTATCATCGTTCAGAAAATGAAATTTATTACTTTTATTTCTATAATATTTTTTAGAGTTTTAATCATATATTCTACTATAACAAAATTAAACCACCTATAAAAATAATCAAAAGATAAGAATTTAAATTCCTATCTCTTACTATTATATATTTAATTATAATCTATAGAAGTTCATCCAAATCAACAACATTATATCCAATTTGCATTTTTTGCGTTACATCATCAACAAGAATAGGACGCTTTAAAACTGCTGGATTATCCATAATAAATTGGATAAGTTCTTTTGTTGTCATCTCACTAATACTATCTTTATGTCTTTGATAAGCATTTGAACGTTCTGAAATTACATCTTCAAAGCCATTATGAGCATATTTTAAAATATTTAACACTTCTTTTTCGGTTAAGCCTCGACTAAAAAAATTATATTCATCGTATCCAATTCCTGAATCCTCCAGCCATTTCATTACTTTTTTACATGAAGAACAGTTATAACTTGTATACACTTTTAACATCTTTAACTCCCAGAATTATATTTTGTTTAATTTATGTATATATGATATCATATAATTACATTATATTTTATATTATAGGAGGAATATGAGAATTTTTACAGGAATTCAACCTACAGGACAAATAACATTAGGTAATTACTTAGGGTCAATTAAAAATTTTAACGCAACAAACACTGCAGGTGATGAATCTTTTTTCTGCATTGTTGATTTACACGCATTAACAACAACACCAAATGCAAAGACACTTTATGAGAATATCAAATCATTAACGGCATTTTATATTGCACTAGGGTTAGATAAAACAACAAATATTTTTATTCAATCACAAGTAGCAGGTCATTCAGAGCTAGCATGGATTTTACAGTGCCACACACGAAATGGTGAACTAGAAAGAATGACACAATTTAAAGATAAATCACAAAAACAAGAAGCACCTTCAACTGGGTTATTCACATATCCTGTTTTAATGGCAGCTGATATCTTATTATATGATACAGACATTGTGCCAGTTGGTGTTGACCAAAAACAACACATTGAATTAACAAGGGATTTAGCCGAAAGAATGAATCGTTTTTATGATAAAGAATTATTCACAATTCCGGAGCCAAAAATCCAAGGACCAAGTGCGAAAATTTATTCACTAACAAATCCAGAAAAGAAAATGTCAAAATCAGATGAAAATCCCAAATCATACATTTTAATGTTAGATGATGAGAAAACAATCACTAAAAAAATTAAATCAGCAACAACTGATAGTGTGGGAGTTGTTAATTTTGACCCCGAAAATCAACCAGGAGTTTCAAACTTATTAACAATTTACGCTGCATGCAAAAACATTTCAATTGACGATGCGGTTACATATTTCAAACCAGAAGGATATGGATTTTTAAAAACTGAAGTTGCAAAAGCAATTTGGGAAGAATTAAAGCCAATTCAAGAACGTTACTACGAAATAATCAACGATGATGCCTTAATTAAGTCCGCTTTAATCAAGGGACAAACTAAAGCTAATGAAGTTGCAACTGCAAAAATGCAAGAAATCCACCAAACAATCGGATTTTATTAACATACAAATTACTAAAACCACTTGACAATTCAAGTGGCTTTATTTTTCACATAATTAGCGCCACATTAGCCCATTGTTTACCCTTTCCAATATATTAGCCATTAATTAATACACTTACACTTAAAACCAAAACTAATCCTATCAATTAGCTTTACCCTAAATCCTAATATCAGTTGTGATTTTCCATAATATATTTTCATTTCACACAGAAAAACGAGTCCAATACAAGACTCATTTTTTAATTTTATCTGTTTAAATTAAAGCAAGTTCATTATTAATCAGCTTTAGTTACATTCATTATCACATCAAATGTTAATTCACTCGTATTAGCTAATATTAAATCAGCTTCAACCAAATCACTACCAATTCCGATTGAAAAAATATTAGCACTATTGATTGCTGCTACGCCAGCTATTGCATCTTCTACTCCTACACACTCATCCTGAGTACAATTCGCTAAATTCATTGCTTTAATAAAAATATCAGGAGCAGGCTTTGGTTTTTCAACTTCTTTTGGATTAGCTATTGCATCTATATAATCATTAATTCCTAATTTATCAATAATATATGGAGCATTTTGACTAATTGAAGCAATAATTATTTTCAAATTATTTGCTTTAAGTTGTTTTAATAAATTTAATATTCCTGGTAAAATATCCTGCTCGGTCATATCATCTAATAATGACAAGTAATACTTATTCTTTTTATCTACAGTCTTTTGAAATTCCATCTCAGAAATTGAAAGGTTATTTAACTTCAATATTTTTCTTAATGAATTAATACGATCAATCCCCTTTAACTCTTCTTCAAATGTTGGTTCAAGGATAATGCCAAAATCTTTTGCAACATATTGCCATGATTCAAAGTGGTACTTAGCAGTATCCGTAATCACACCATCTAAATCAAATAATACAGCTTTTATTGCCATGGAGTAATATCTCCAGCAAATGGTTTATAGTCTAATTTAACAGGACTTTTTCCTTTAAATTCACTAATTCCAACTATTTTCTCAACTGTAGTTTTAACTACTGTTTCTGTATTTGAATAAGCATTAACTCCGGTTTTGATTTCACTAAAATCATATCCATGATATGGACTACCAAAAGAGACATACATTGTTGGAACTTCTTTAACAAACCATGGTGCATCAAGACCAGCAAATGATTGATAATTAATACGAATACTTGTTGCATTTGATGCTGGAATAATTGATGATACATAAACAAAGACATCCGCTAAACTCTTTAGTTTTTCTACGCTCATTAAATACACTTCCATCATTTTTTCCGGATTATCAAATCCACCACCAAAATCAAGGTCAACAACTTCAAACCCATGTGATTCTAATTCCGCTTTAAACATATCCGTTGCAGTTTTAGCTGTTGGATCAAACACATTTTTACCAGAAAAATCAAGAATACCAATTTTTTTAACTTTCGATTTATCAAGTGGTAATAACCCTTCTTCATTTTTCACAAGCGTAATTGCTTGATCGGCAACTTTAACTGACTTCGCACGATGTTCACCAATAAGCTCATCGCTACACTCTTTAAATAAATTTTCTGGTTTATGCAATCCTTGAGCAGCTTTAAGTCCTAAGATACGAGTTAAAGCATCATCTAAACGCTCCTCTGTAATAATCCCCTTTTGGTATCCTTGCATCATAAACTTAAAATCTTCTTCTGTATTTTTAGTAAATAAAAACATATCATTACCTGCAGCAATTGATAATGGAACCAAATCCTCACGGCGACCATAAGAACCGAATCCTGCCATTAATGTTGCATCAGTCATAATTAATCCATTAAATCCTAATTCTTCACGGACAAGTCCTGTTAATAAATTTTTCGATAAACTTGCTGGAATATTACTTGGTTCATCCGTAATATTATTTTCCGCAAAATAACTCGGAAGAGCAATATGCCCAACCATCATTCCTGTAGCACCGGCATCAATATTCTCTTGATAAATTTTCCCATAAGTATTTTTCCAATCAGTTAGTGATAAACTATTAATTGTTAATGCAAGGTGCTGATCACGACCATCGCATCCATCTCCCGGAAAGTGCTTAATTGTTACACTTCCTCCCATCTCTTGTACACCACGTACATATTCTTTACTCATTTTCGCAACTAACTCCGCATCATCACCATAACTACGAGTGTTAGTAATTGGGTTTTCAAAATTATAATTGATATCAATTACTGGAGCAAATGCCATGTTTCCACCAACTGCTAAAGATTCCGTAATACACACCTTACCTTGTTCATAAGCATTGTTCGGATCATTAGTTGCTGCAATCAACATATTATTACCCATATGTGTTCCTTCAAGAATTAACCCATCTGCTCCTGCTTCAATGTTAGCCGCTAAAAATAACGGAACTTTACTTTCACTTTGTAAATATGCATGTGCATTTTTAACAACATCTTTTGGCATTGGACGGAACATTACACCACCCGGGTTAACCCCAAGTGTCATCCCTAATACTTCAGGTCTTGGGTCCATACCAATCATGAAAAATAATTGACCAATTTTTTCTTCAAGTGTCATACTGTCTTTTGTCTCTTCTACCCATTTTATTTCTTCTGCCGTTAAATTAAAAGGCTTTTTACTTAAATCTACCATTTTTCTCCTCTAGTTTATTTTTTTTAATCCTTATACATTTATTATTCTTGTGCTGCTTCTTCTGAACCAGTTGGTTCTAAACGATTTTCCATTGGTCCATTTTCACGCTCACCAGCACGCCATGCAAGTTCACGCTGGATTGTTGGTTGCATTTTATCAACATCTTGAAATAACATTAAAAATCCAGTTATCAGAAGTACAACTACTGGTATCCATGTATACATCGCTACAATTACCTTTAGAACATCTTCACCTTGAGTTGCTAATTCTGGATTAAAAGTTGTTGTAGCTAAAATCCATCCAACTAATGCTGCACCAAGTCCACCACCAACTTTTTGTGAAACTGATGCTGCCGAATACGTAAGTCCCTCAACACGAATTCCTGTTTTCCACTCTCCATATTCTATTGTATCACCAATTAATGGAAATAGTCCAGTCATTGCCATTCCAAGCGGGGCATTACCAATCATTAAATATACATATAACATTGTTTCATTAACATTTGATGTTGCTGATAATGCTCCCATGAATGGTAAATATAATAACGGACTTAAAAACATTCCGATTTGGAAAGTTTTAACCTTACCAACTTTTTTAAACAGTATTGAAGCAATAATCATACCAATTATCATTCCAGGTAAGCCCACTAAAGTTAAAATTCCAATTTTTGTCATATCTTGTAAAATATATTGAGCATAAAATGCAGCAACCGTAATTCGTAGTGTCATTCCTACTGATAATAATAAACCGGCAACTAACATAATAAACCAAGCTTTATTTTTCATCAGTGACTTTAATCCTATCTTTAATGGAATGTCTTCATCTTCTGCTGTTGAACCTACAACCTCTTCTGTTGTTGCATAAGTAAAGAAAAATAAAAGCGTTCCAATAATTCCTAAAACTGAAAACGTGATTGTATAACCAACTTTTTCGATTAGCATTGGAGCAACAATCGAAACAAGCATAATACCTGTCAATGCTCCCATACTACGATACACACCAAGTTTACCACGCTCAACTGGATCTGATGTCATTTTTGCTGCTAGTAATCCATAAGGAATATTAATTGCAGTATAAAGTGTCATCGTAACGTTATATGATACAAAAGCATATATCGCATTAATCGTTTCACTTGCACTTGGCGTCCAAAATGTCACCATCGCACTAATTGCAAACGGAAGTGCTAAATATAAAATCCACGGACGCGTTTTACCTTTTGGTGACTTAGTTTTATCTACCAAGTAACCAACAACTACATCACTAAAACCATCAAAAACTCTTGAAACTAATAAAATCAATCCGGCAGTTGCGGGTGAAATCCCAGCAACGTTTGTCCAGAAAATCATAATAAACATCCCGAGTCCATTATAAACAAAGTTTGATGCAGTATCTCCAGCACCATAACCAATTTTTTCTTTGAAACTCATTTTTTTATTAAAAACCACTTGTTTCATCATTCTCCTTAATAACTTTATATCTTAATTATATCATTTGACCCATTTTGTGTCAATTAATTTCTTTTAAATAACCCAACGTGTGTTACTTTCATTTTGAAAAATATAATTAACTGCAACATTAAAGCGGGATTAAATTACCAAAATCAGATTTTTAACATTAAAAAAAAGGAAATAAATCATTTCCTCTTTCTTCCAAAATATTTATATTTTATGTAACGTATTAACTTTAAATTTTACTTTTGATTGTTCCTGATACAACAATATCAATCATTACATCAATATTTTCTAAATCAAAGCGATAACTTTCATTTTCTTTTTTTATTGTTCGTGAAACAAATGCACGTAAAATTTGTTCAACTACTTCGACAAATTCCTTTACATCACTATGCTCTTGCAGTTCATTATCCGCATCTAATCGATAAATAATCTCACGTAAATAATGATTTCGGGTTTTAAATCCTGTAATTAAACTTCGATAACGTTCACGAGCCCCGTTTTTACTCGGTAATGCATTAAAATACTCGTCAAAAAAGCCTAAGTATTCCAAATAAGTTCGATTGATAATCATAATTTTTGCTACTTCTCTTAATGTTAATTTAAACTTTTCTTGATTTGATAAGGTTGTTAAATTATTAATCTCTTTCGCTTTGATTAAATATCTCGAATTATTAGTCGTTACTGTTAAATAAGCTAAATCAATAATAATATCATCAATTGTTGGGAAATAGCGGTAAATACTTTTGCGTTCAATTTTTAGTTCGTGGCTAATATCTGACATTGTCGCACGATAGTTTTTATTAATAACGATGTAATCACTTAATTGCTTTAATAATTTGCGTCTTGTTGCTTGCTTACGGGGACTCTCATCATAGTAATCCAACAATTCTTTTATATATTTTTCTTGATATAATTTTTCATTTGCTTCTTGATAGTCAATATTATTAATCTCATGAACTAAACTCATTTAATCCCCTTTAGTCTTTTCTTTTAATTATACTACATCATAATTTAAGTTGTAAATTTTGTTTGATTTTGTAACATTAATTTGACTCGAAGCAGTTCACTTACACTCCAACATTGGGCAAAACAACCACGTGATTCATTAGGAATTAATCCATCGTAAATTTCAGCAATTTGTCCACTGCATCCTTCACTTAGAATCGGCTCAAATCCGTTTAAAATCTTTGTAACCTCTTGAACACTTTCTTGGGAAAAGTTGTTCACCTTTAAAACACTACTTAAATAAGAACCCAGTGGAAAAGTCCAGACAGTTCCTTGGTGATACGCCAAGTCACGATTTTTATGAGAACCACCATATTGACTAGTAAATTCAGGATCATCAAAGCTAAGTGAACGTAGCCCAAACGGAGTTAATAATTTAGCACGAACTACATTTAAAATTGACTTTTGGTACTCCGGTTTAACCGGACTATACGGAACATCAATTGCCCAGACTTGATTTGGACGAATCTGCTTATCATAATCTTTACCACTAACAACATCTTTTAAATAACCGGCATCCTCTAAATAAAATTGTTCATTAAAACTCTTATATATTTGTTGTGATAGTTCTGCATAAAGTGAATCCGTTTGTCCATTTTCATTCAATAATTCGATGTAAAACATAATTGCGTTGTACCACATTGCGTTAATTTCTACTGGTTTTCCGTGACGTGGGGTTGGTAAAATCCCTTGATAATTAACATCCATCCATGTTAACTGATATTCACCATGTCCGGCATGAAGTAATCCATCGGTTTTATCCATATAAATTTGATAATCTGTTCCTTGACGATAATTATCAAGGATTGACTTAATAATTGTTACCTTTGTTTTAACGTACTCCACATCTTTAGTTTGCTCTAAATAAAGTTGAAGTGCCCAAATGTAAAGTAACGAAGCATCTACCGTATTATAAAGCGGGTCCTCTCCTTGTTCTGGGAACATATTAGGCATTAACCCCTTTTGTAAATACAGTTCAAAAGTTGTGAAAATTGATTTTGTATCCGCAGTTCGACCGGTCATAATTGTTGCACCAAACATACTAATCATCGTATCACGACCCCAATCGGCAAAAAATGGATAACCGGCGATAATTGTTTTATAATCTGCACGCTCAATTATATATTTATCAGTTGCTAAAAGTAAATCAGTTGTTAACTTATCTTGTGGAGCAACTTGTTCAATTAAAGTTGTTTTACGTTCTTCATTCAAGGTTTTGATTGCATCTGTTGCTATTAAATTATTTGTTGTTCCAAATTTAAGTTTCAACCTTGAGTCGGTTGTTTTAAAATTATGAACCTGATAAGTATTACCAATTGCCTGGCGACCATTTTCCGCATCAATTTGAAAATAGTTATCTGTAACCTGGGAAAACTCAATTCCTGTTTCGACTCCACTTGCACTAAAGTACACATTATGTTCATTAACTGTTATCACATTAGTGCTACGTTCAATTTGTACGTGACTACTACTTTCACCCTTTGGTGCAAAAGTATAATTTGGAGTAACAATTAATTCATAATCTAAGGATAATAAATTTTCAATTTGATAATCAATATTTACTTGATTTTCATCATAGCGAAAATTAATTTCTTTAGTAATAATTATACCTTGGAGTTGATATTCAAAAACAACATTTGTAGCAACTTGAACATAATTTAAATGCTGGTAACCATGTTCACACTTTGTTTTTAAAACATAATCCTGAGCCGATAAATTATAGACCTTATCACCAATTTTTAATTCTTCTGTAACCGTTCCAACTAAACTATAACGTAAAGTCGGATTTTTCTGATAGCAGGCAATTAATAATCCGTGATCAATTCGAGCCATACTACCGGCTAGAGTTAAAGCCGAATAACCACCGTATTTATTAGTTAATAAATAGTTGTCACGAGCAATTGCTGTCTGGTTTTTAAATTTATTTTTCGTATAAACGTTCATTTATTATCCTCCTAATTGTTTGACAATTTTCATTATTTCTTGTTGTGGACATGCATTACTTGTAATAGCTATTTCACTTGTAACACTTCTTAATCCTTCATAATTATTAATATTAAAATAATTATCATTTTGGCGTATTTTAATCAACTGGATAACAAAATCAATTAGTTCTTGATTATGAGTAACCAAATCCCAATCAATTAAATTAAGTTCTGCGCTTAAATTATATGTATTATCAAGTAAATTTTTTGTTCGTCCAAATTCACAACCTGCATGAATAAATGGTATTCCCCGACTTAAAATAATTAATGTATAGGCAAGTTTTAATCGGTTAAACACATCAATATTATTTGTTAATTGTAATCGATCAATTAATGTGTGATTATCGTGACACGAAGCATAATTAATTGATTGTGAAGGTCTTAAAAAGCCTTTACCATGTAAATATTCATTTATCCTATCACTATCTTTTCCTAACATTACTCCTACATCTTGTTCATCATCAACTTTACCACGAATAAAATCACGAATCTTATCATTAAAAAAGCCATATTCCGGTAAGGCAAAATAATTGCCCATTGTCCCCTGAATTGATTCATCAAGAGTTGTTGGTAAGTGCCATCCCTCTCCGTATAATAAAATATCTGGATTAATCTTTTTCAGTTCACGCGCAATCATTTTTAATGTTTTAATATCCATAATTCCCATCAAATCAAAACGATAACCAGAAAACTGATATGTCTGGGTTAAATAAACTAAAGAGTCGACGATAAACTTTCGTCCCATTGGCGTATTTGTCTCAAATTCATTACCACAAAATGTACCATTACTTATTTGCTGATTTTCATCCAAACGCACAAAATAATGCGGAACTATTTGGTGTAAACTAAACTTTTCCACTTCATAAACGTGATTATATACTACATCCATAATCACTCCGATATTCTGCTGATGATAATGGTTAACGACTTGCTTTAAGTCATTAATTGCCGAGAATTCATCATCTTTATTACTTGCATATAATGATTTAATCACATTATACTGCACTGGATCATAACCCCAGTTATAAGTATCTATTTCATCATCTTTAACTGAACCAAAATCATATATTGGTAATAGTTGTACATGTGAGATGTTTAGCCGCTTTAAATAATCCAAACCAATTGCATCACCATATTTATTTTTCCGATTTTCTTCAATAAGACCTAGCAATTGATTTTTATGTTGAAAATCTGGGTGATTTGTAAAATCACGAACGTGAAGTTCATATATTAATAAATCCTTTAACGCAAACACAGGTGGTTTACTTACGGACTGAAACTGCTCAAAATCAGTAACCACCGAGTAACCTTGGTTAATTCCACTGGCTTTTGCATAAGGGTCAATTACTTTAATTTTGCTTTCATGTTCAACTTCAAATAAATACTTTGTTCCATGACTAATCCCCGGAATTTCGCATTCATACACTCCGGCTTCATCACGATGCATTGGATATTTTTCGTTACGATCAATCAGAATGACTTTTACACTATATGCTGTCGGTGCCCATAAACGAAACAGTGTAAAATTAGGGGCATAAATTGCCCCTAATTGCTTTTCACTTTTAAATTTACTTATAAATTTTTCATCCTTAACGATGTAACGAAATTCAACTGGATACATTTGGTCTGCAATTTTCAAATAATGTTTTTTCCCAAACTTAATCATCGCCTCTGTTATTTGCAATTTTTCCAATTTAAACTCTTTATTATCACAAATAAGTTTACTATCTTTTATCATTTCACTTGCTGTAATTTGCTTGTAGTTATCCAAATAAAATTTCATCACTACTCCTTTATTACTTATTCAAATTTAATTGATTCTTCTGTTTCAATATCAAAGAAATGTAATTTTGTTTTTTCAATTACTAAGTCATATTCTACATCCGCTTGAACATCACTATGTGGACCAACTGTAGCACACATCATGTTTTTAGCTTCATCATAAAAGAAAATTGAAGTACTATCTCCTAAATATTCAACGTTAATTGGTGTTATTGTGATTTTCGTATCACCATAAGCGTTAACATAAATTCCTTCATCATGGAATGCCTGTGAACGAACTCCAAGAATTAATTTCTTTGCATTATAACCTTTTTCGTTTAAAAGTTTCTGATCAGCTTCCGTTAAAGCAAAACGCGTTCCGAAAAATTCAATATGACCATCTTCATAGAAAACTTCTTTCATGTTCATTGGTGGTAATCCTAAGAATTGTGCAACAAATTTATTTTTCGGATTTGTATATAATTCTTTTGGTGTTCCAATTTGTTGAACCTCTCCCATTGACATTACGACAATTCGATCAGCCATTGTCATTGCTTCTACCTGGTCATGAGTTACATAAATTGTAATTGCTCCACGTGAACGGTGTAAACGTGAGATTTCTGCACGCATTAATGTTCTTAATTTAGCATCTAAATTACTTAATGGTTCATCCATTAAATATAGTCGTGGTTTACGAACCATTGCTCGCCCAAGAGCAACACGTTGACGTTGTCCCCCACTTAAATCTTTAGGCTTTCTTTCTAAATATTCTGAAAGTTCTAAATCATTGGCGATTGCCTCAACACTTTTATCAATTTCTGCTTTTGGTGTCTTTCGAAGTTTTAAACCATAACCAATATTTTCACGGACACTCATGTGTGGGTAAAGAGCATAACTTTGGAATACCATGGCAATATCACGCTCTTTACTAGACATATCATTTACAATTTCTCCATCAAAGATTAAATCACCTTCTGTTATTTCTTCAAGCCCAGCAATCATTCTTAATGTTGTACTTTTTCCACAACCACTTGGTCCGACAAAGACGATTAACTCCCCTTCACGAATGTCTAAATTAAAGTCTTTTACTGAATAATCTGTTGCGTTTTCATATTTTTTACGCACATTTTTTAAACTTATCTTAACGTCTTTCATTATTATCCTTTCACTCCACCTGATGTTAAGCCACCAACGATGTATTTTTGTAATTTATAAAACAATAAAATTGCTGGAATTGCTACTAAAATCGAACCCGCAGCAAAGAGATTATAACTCGTATTACTTTGGTCACTTATTAATCCCTGAAGCCCCATTGTTAATGTATGGTCTGCCGAATTTAACGATGAAATCAAAAAGTTTGGCATAATTACATCGGCAACTGGACCAAGAAAACTAAATAATGCTACTACCGCAATCATTGGTTTTACTAGTGG
This sequence comes from uncultured Mycoplasmatales bacterium, assembly GCA_964522645.1. Lineage (GTDB taxonomy): Bacteria > Bacillota_I > Bacilli_A > UBA3375 > UBA3375 > CAZFWW01. The sequence continues at coordinate 3,126 of CAZFWW010000030.1, read as the reverse complement.
AATTAAAATTTCCTTAAAAATTTGAAAATGTGTTGCACCATCAATCATTGCTGATTCATCAAGTTCACGCGGAATTGAATCATAATAACCCTTCATTAATAATGTATTCATCGGAATTGAACCCGTTGCATAAATTAAAATTAAATAAATATATGTCAATTCAGTTGATGAACTCGAACTATAAATCCCTAATGAATTTGCCATTGTATATAAGGCAATAATCGTTGAACCTGATGGTACAATTTGAACAAGTAAAAGTGACATTACACCTATTTTACGATATTTAAATCGTAATCTTGAGTAAACATAACCCATGATTGTAATTAAAATCGTTGCAATTAACATTGAGCTTAGTGCAATGGTAAAGGTATTAATATACCAATTAAGATATGCTGTTTCGGTAAATAATTCTTTAAAGTTCCCCAAAAGTGTAAAGTTTGTTGGGATTAATGTTTCTGAATATAAACTATTTGTCGCATTAAATGCATTCATTACGGTTACAAATAATGGAAACAAAATCACTATACACATAAAGATTATTACTAGATAACTTAACATTAAATTTAAATTCTTTTTTAGAAATTTCATTACATTACCTCCTCATTTTTAAACGCACCGGTTTTAATCCACGAAATTAATACGACAATTGAAACTATTATTGATGTAATTAATGTGAATGTTGCTGCTGTTGCGTATTCAGCATTTAACGTTAAACGATACCCAAGTGATGCAATTGTCTCTAGTGGTCCGAATTGTGCACCAACATCCTTCATCACGCTGGTTCCAAGTAAGTAAATAATGGTTACGTTATTAAAGTTAAATGTATATTGGGTAATAAACATTGGGGCTGCACTAAGCATAATCATTGGAAAGGTAATATCCCAGAAATTAGTCCATGCTCCCCCCCCGTCAATTGAACTTGCTTCATAAAGGTCTGATGGAATCGCTTGAAGAATACCAGTAACAAGTACGTACACAAATGGAAACCCTAACCATATTTGAATCATAATAATTGTCATTTTAGCAAGATTCGGATTAATTAAAAATCCTATTGCTTCAGAAATAACATAATCACTTCCAGTTAAAAAGGGAATAACAATTGTATTCATTGCCCCAATCTTTGAGAAGAAAATTTGGAATACCAAAATTGTTAAAAAGGCTGGAACTGCCCATGGTAATAAGAAAATCGTTCTAATTAATTTCTTTGCCTTAATCTTCGGATTGTTTGTTAAAATTGCTAAAAATGTTCCAAGAGCAATTCCGCCTGTTGAAGCACTAAATGTCCATACAAGTGTCCATACAAATGTTTCTTTAAATACTGCTGATGTTTTCGGATCAGTAAAAATAGTTTTAAAATTATCAAATCCTACCCATTCAATTAAAAATGCTGGTGGTAAGATTGGTTTTTCGTAGTTTGTAAATACGATAAAGATTGAAATAATTGCTGGAATAATCATGAAGATAAACATCATTAAAAACATTGGCATTGTAATTGCGTGGGGAATAATGTCTGGTGCAACACTCTTAATTTTCTCACGTGTAGAAACAATTCTTTGTCCATTATCAAGCATTTTCTTTATTTTTCTTGCATCACGTGCAATAAAATAAAACATAGTAAGAAATACTATTAATAATAAAAGTCCAAATACTGAACTCGTTAATATTAAAAAACTATCATTCACAAATTCTTCGGCACCAATTGTTAAAGCCCCTTCATAATCACCTGAAGAATGTCTTGTAAATAATAGCATAAAATTCGGAACAATTAACATATATATACTTAAATACGATAATGCTCCGAATACCAGACCTAAAATCGCCTTTTTAAATTGTTTTAAATATAAATGGCCACTTCCCGGAATAATAAACGACATAATAAATATTAGTTTTTGACTCATTTCAACTCCTTTTTAAAAATAAAGACACTAGAAGTGCCTTTACTTTGATTATTTTGTTACATCAGCTGTAATTGATTCTACTGCTGCATCTAATGATGCTTGAACGTCTTGTCCATTTGCGATTTGGATTAGTGCTGATTTCATTGGTTCCCATACTTTTCCAAAATCACCATCTGTTGGCATTGATGTTCCTTTTGTCGTTGCATCTAAAATAATACTAAATGTACTTCCATCTTCGTACTTAACTTCTGTGTGTGGTGATACTTCTTGTGCTGCTTCATAGAATTTTGTTGCATTTTCTCCAGTTGCTAAAAACGCTAAATAACTTTGTGCTAATTCTTTATTTTCACTATAACCATTAATTGTTAATCCTTTTGTTCCAACAAGTGGGCTATATTTTGATGTTGATGTGTATCCTGGAATTGGCATTACACCGTAATTCACACCTGCTTCTTCAAACCCTGAAATTTCCCATGGTCCAGCGATAATTGCGTTAACTTTTCCTTCTTTAAATGCTTGTGTGAAGTATGCAGCTCCTGCTTCAGCATCCTTCATAATTTCCCAGTTATCTCCACCTGTTTGGTATAAATCTTGAATATATTTTCCAGCTTGTACTGATCCTTCATTATTAAGTCCGATATCAGTAACTTCATCACCGAAGATATATCCACCTTCACCAATTAAAAATCCTGCTGTATAATAGAAATCTGTAAAGTGACCTAACCAGTCTTCTTTATTTAAACTATCTAATGATGTTACTCCATCTGGGTACACATCTTTATTGTAGAATAATAATGTTGTATCAGTAGCCATTGGCACCATATAGTTTTTCTCATTGTAATTTGCAGCCGTTTGAGCAGTATCAGTGTACCCTGATAAATCTGCATCAACATTAGTAATTAACTTTTGTTCTGCTAAATCACCAATTCGATCATTTGGTAACATGAATACATCAGCTGTATTACCTTTTTGTGTTGGTAATGCGTCTAATAATTTAAACATTTCTGCTTCTTCAACAGTTACAGTTACACCTGGATTTTCTTCCATAAATGCTTTTGCCATATCTGTGTAGTAGTTTACTAACTTTTCACCTTCAACTGCAACTTTGATTTCACCTGAAAGGTTTTTTTCTTCATTTGATGCTTCATCTTTTGTTCCACTGCATCCAGCTAGAACTAGAACAAAGATTGATAACATTGCTAAAATCTTCTTCATGATTTCTCCTTAA
>CAZFWW010000029.1:0-15394 GCA_964522645.1 uncultured Mycoplasmatales bacterium | reverse complement strand
ATGCGTATCAACTAAGTGATGATACTAAAGTTGCAAAAGAAATTTTAAGTCAAATAATTGATGAATACAGTATTGATGAAGCGAAAATTTATGCAACCGGAATATCTCAAGGAGCTTTTGGAATCTGGGCGCTTAATTTAGAATACCCAAATTTATTCGCAAAAATGGTTCCTGTTGCCGGTGGCGGTGATGCAAATAGCGGCAATTTAGTCCAGTTAAAAGATAAACCAATTTGGCAATTTCATGCGCAAAGTGACCCGGTAATTCCGATTTCACAAGCAACGGAGATAAATAATAAGTTAACAGAATTAGGAGCAAATCCAAAGTTAACAATATATGATGAAGAGTCCTATATTTTCCCGATGGCTCATGCATCATGGATTCCAGCGTATCATAACCAAGAAATGCTAAAATGGTTGTTTGAATAAGAAATTTAAATTAAATAAAGAGAAAAATAGATTGTAATATTAATTGAATCCAATAAAATAGAATTTATAATAACAACTGAACCTCATTAATTTGAGGTTCAGTTATTATTATAAAAACCATGATGATGCATTAGGTTGAAAATTTATATTCTTAGAGTACTACTACAAAGTTATAGTAATAGACAGGATTATTTTAGACTGTTGCATTGTTAACTGATGCCAAGAGAAATATCGTGTGACATAATAACTTGATAATCATCAATAATCATTCGTGGTTCCTCTCCATTAAGAAGATTAATTAATTCATCAACCGCTAGAAGGGCTTTATTGTGAAAATTTTGGTCAACTGTTGCAATTGATTTATCAATTAATTTTAGGGCATTAATCCCATCAAAACCAGTGATTAAAATGTTACTATTAAGTTGTTTTAATGCTTCATGAGCACCAATTGCCATCATATCATTGGCACAAATTATTGCATCTATCTTTTCAAGAGGCGTAGTTAAAATTGTCTCACGAGCAACTCCAAGTTCATAGTTACAATGGATAACTTGGTAAGAAATATCGTGGTTTTTAAAGTAATATTTTGCTCCTAATAATCGTTGAGAAGATGTGATATCATACTTGGGACCTGATAAATAGATGACGTTTTTAATAGCACTTGATAATGAATAATCTAAAACATCAATTTGGGCATTAATATCATCAATCGAAACAGATGAGGTAGTTGTATTAAAGATGGGAACATCAATAATAACCTTTTTAAAAACATTACTTTTAAAGATTGAATATAATTCATCTTCATTTTTATTTAAACCGAACATAACAATGCCATTTACACCAAGTGCTTTTAAATGATTAATAATTTGGTCAGTTGTTTTTCCTAAAATAATATCGTCGTATAGAATAACAACATCAACTTTTTTCTCAATTGCCCGTTTAAATGAAGCGGTAGAATAGATCATGGAAATTTCATCAATGAATAAGTCTTTCCCATCACCACGATATCCGCGGACAATAACAGCAATTTTATTTTTCTTTTTTTTCGATAAATTGCTCGCACTTGCATTTGGAACATAGCCAAGTCGTTCAATACTTTCTAAAATTTTTTGTTTAGTATCAGGCTTAATATCGTGATATCCGTTAATTGCTTTAGAGACAAGGGAAACGGAAACTCCGCAATCTTTAGCAATATCTTTCATTGTAATCATTTGTACCTTCTTTCATATTTCAATTATAGCATAAAAAAACTAAAACGCTTTACTAAAACGATTTAGTATGTTAGAATAAAAGTGTAGAAAACTTTTACAGGAGGAGAAATGAAGAAAATTATAAGTATTTTAGCAGTTTTAGTTTTATTTTTAACAGGGTGTAAGACTCAAGAAGATGATAGTAAAATTGTTGTCTGGGCAATGGGTGAAGAAGGAAATCGTCTCCACAATTTAACCGATCAATATCAAGAAGAAACTGGTATTGAAATCGAAGTGGTAGCAATTCCTTGGGATCAAGCGTATGAGAAATTAACAACAGCAGTTGCATCAAAGTCCGGACCTGATGTAATTCAAATGGGAACATCGTGGATTCCCGAGTTTGGAAATGCCGGTGCGTTAAGTGATTTGAGTGAATATGTTGAAAAACATGAAGGATTTAATTCGGATTTATATTTTGAAGGTTCACAAGAAACAATGGAAATTAATGATAAGGTAGTTGCAATTCCTTGGTATGTTGATACGCGTGTATTATATTATCGTAAGGACATAATTAGTGATGTTTGTGGTCTTGATAATGCTCCACAAAATTGGGAAGAAATGTTATCATGTACTGAAAAATTAACAAATCGTGGTGATAATCAATATGGAATTGATTTAGATATTAAGGATCAATATTTCCTAGTTCAATATGCATGGCAAAATGGTTGGCAGGGACTAGATGAAAATAATAAGGTAAATGTAACAGATAAAGAATTTGTTGAGGCCGTAAATTATGCTCGAAAATTTAGTGAAAACAAGGCGACAGCGTTTGATTTAGGTTTAGATATTACTCAAACATTTGCTGATGGTAGTTTTCCAATGTTTGTTTCTGGACCATGGATGGTTAACGTAATTAATGAGGCAGATGCAAGTATTAAAGATAAATATTCAATTGCCCAACTACCTGCAGGTGCAAGCACTACAACATCATTAATGGGTGGAAGTAATTTAGTCATTTTTGAATATAGTAAAAATAAAGAAAAATCAGCAGAATTAATTAATTGGCTTGTGAAACCAGAAACAGAAAAAAAATGGTATGAAATTGCCGGTGGATTACCATCAAATGTTAATGTATGGAATGACCAAGAATTTATTGATGCAGGATTTAATTTAGAAGTTTGGAAAAAAGCCCTTGAGGATGCTACAGGTAGTTTGATGATTCCGGAATGGGAAAAAATTGCTCAAGAAATTGTCAAAAGTCAAGAAGAAATTATGATTGAAGGAAAAGATACGACAGAAGTAATTACTGATTTACAATCAAGAATTGATGCAGTACAAGCAAAATAATTAGGAGGACGGATGAAAAGTTTAAAAAAGTATCCCTTTTTCTTCATAGGACCAGCAATGGTCCTATTAGTTTTATTCTTTATATTTCCCATCTTTGTCGCTTTTGGTATAAGTCTAACCAATATGGATTTATTAGGATTAAACGATTTAACCCAAGTTGATTTTATTGGACTAGATAATTATATTAATATCATTAGTGATAAAGGGTTTATGAATGTTATTAAAAATACCCTTTATTATGTAGTGATTGGTGTACCACTTGTCATCACTTTATCTTTACTTATCGCAACAGGAATTAATTTCATCTCGGGTAAATTAGGACAAATGTTTCGTAGTATCTATTATTTACCTGCAATTACAAATATTGTTGCCGTATCGTTTGTTTGGATGTTTTTATATAATCCCTCTTCGGGAATGATTAACTTTATCTTAACTAATCTAAATTTAATTGACCATCCAGTTGCGTGGTTAAGTGATCCGTTATATGCAAAATTTGCATTAATCATTTTAGCAGTTTGGAAGGGAATCGGTTTAAATATGATTATTTTACTTGCTGGATTAACGGCAATACCCAAAGATTATTATGAAGCAGCAGCAATTGATGGTGCGAGTGCAATACAAAGGTACTTTAAAATAACATTACCTCAATTAAAACATTCATTATTCTTTGTGATTGTCACAACTACGATTGGTTGGCTGCAGTTTTTTGATGAAGCTTATATTATGATTGATCGAGAAAGTGCTAATGCGAAATCGATTGCATTATTTATTTATGAACAAGGGTTTAAAATTATGGATTATGGTTACGCAAGTGCAGCATCAATAATCTTATTCTTAATAATTATATCAATTACAATATTACAATTAAAGTTAAGAAAGGAAAAGTAAAATGAAAAACAATAAAAATTTACGAATAACAATAATCTTAATTTTATTGTTTGGGGCACTAACGATGATATTTCCGCTATATTGGATGATAACTACCTCATTTAAAGGATTATCAGAAGCAAATCAAATCCCACCAACATTATGGGTAAAGGATTTTAGTTTGGATGCATATGAAAGATTATTTGCGAAAATGCCGTTTGCACTATACTTAAAAAACACAATAATTATTGTTATTATTTCATTTGGCGGTTTATTATTAAGTGCAGCTGCCGGTTATGGCTTTGCCAAATATGAATTCAAACGCAAAGAATTTTATTTTATGGTTGTTTTAGCAACGATGATGATTCCATATCAAGTAACAATGATTCCAAATTTTTTATTAATTAATAAATTAGGGTTAGTAAATACTTTTGCTGGAATTGCACTGCCGGGGCTAGTATCAGGCTTTACAATTTTTTTATTTCGTCAATTTATGAGTACAATCCCAGATGAAATAATTGAAGCGGCACGGGTAGAGGGATTAAGTGAATTTAAAATATTTTTTAAAATTATCCTGCCAATGTCAAAACCAATTATCGCAATTCAATCAATTTTGGTATTCATTGGTGCTTGGAATTCATTTTTGTGGCCACTAATAGTTGCCCAAAGTCAAGATAAATACACTTTATCAATTGGACTGAGTTTACTACAAGGACAGAATACAGCTGATATTCCACTGCAAATGGCAGGAGCAACACTTATGATTATCCCAATTATCATAATTTTTATCTTATTACAAAAGTATATTCTTGATGGTTACAATATGTCAGGAATTAAATAGGGGGGAAGATGCAAAAAGAAGCAATCTTAGATTTATTAAATGAAATGACAATTGAAGAAAAAATTGGTCAATTAGTCCAATTATCAGGTGTTTTCTATTTGGATGATAGTGAAATAACAGGTCCACTTGCTAGTTATGAACTAACAAATGAAAATAAGTATAGTGTTGGTTCAATTATCGGTGTAACTACTGCTGAAAATGCTCTGAAAATTCAAACAGAATATTTAGAACAATCTCGACTAAGAATCCCATTATTATTTATGGCAGATATAATTCATGGGGTAAATACAATTTATCCGGTGCCGATTGCTATGGCCTGTTCATTTAATCCAAAATTGATAAAAGAGATGGCAACATTTTCAGGAGTTGAAGCTGCTAATACCGGTGTTCATGTAACTTTTTCGCCCATGGCCGACTTAGCACGTGATGCAAGATGGGGACGAAATATGGAAACAAATGGAGAAGATCCGTATTTAAATAAAATCTTAGCCGAAAATTACGTGAAAGGATATCAAGGGTCAAGCCTCTCTCCAAATAGTAATTTAATAAGTTGTGTAAAACATTTTGCAGGTTATGGACTTGTCGAATCGGGTCGTGAGTATAATTATGTTGATGTTAGTGAAAGGGTTCTTCATGAATTTCATTATCCAGCATATCAAGAAGCAATTAAGGCAGGAGCCAGAATGGTGATGTCATCATTTAATACAATAAATAGTATACCGGTCACGGTTAATCAAAAGATAATTAAAGGTGATTTACGATCAAATCTTAATTTTAAGGGAGTTGTTATTTCGGACTGGTCAGCAATTACTGAAGCAATTCACCATAAGTTGGCAACTGATTCAAAAGATTGTGCAAGGCTTGCGTGTGAAGCAACAATCGATATTGATATGATGTCAATGGCATATCAGGATAATCTCGTTGAGTTAGTTAAAAGTGGAGAGATTTGTGAACAGCAAATTAATCAAATGGTCTTAAGAATTTTACATTTAAAAAATGATTATGGATTATTTGAAAATCCCTTTAAAAATCTTAAAGGGGTTAAGAAACATGCAGTAAAATCACCTGATATTATTGAAAATACGAAAAAAGTTGCCGCCGAATCAGCAATTTTATTGAAGAATAATGATTCTGTCTTACCACTGAAAACTAAATTTGCAATTTATGGTAAATTTACAGAAACCACTGACTATTTTGGTCCGTGGAGTTGGCAGGGAGATTTGAAGATTGTCAAATCAATTAAAGCAGTTTTTAGTAATAATAACGATGTGATTCATGTTCCATATCAAGGAATGAATTTTGATTTACAAGATTTTGATTCGGTTGAGACAGTTGTACTATTTATTGGAGAAAACGCCCATGAAAGTGGTGAGGCAAAATCAAAAACTAATATTAATCTTAGTAAAGAAGAGGAAGAGATAATTAAAACCTTAAAGAGTAGTGGAAAAAAAGTAATTGCCGTTATTTTTTCCGGAAGACCATTAGCAATAACAAATGTAGTTCAGTATTTAGATGCAATAATTTATGCTTGGTTTCTTGGAACATCAACTGCTATAGTCCTTCATGATATAATAACCGGAAAAATTAATCCAAGTGCTAAGCTAGCCATGAGTTTACCGCGTACAGTAGGACAATGTCCAATTTATTATAATAATTATGCAACTGGTAGACCAAAAGCAGCAGCAATTGATAGTTATGTATCAAAATACATTGATTGCAGTAATCAGCCACTTTATAGTTTTGGACATGGTTTAACATATAGTAATATGAAAATTAAAAAGGTTGAAATAACGAAATCTACTTACAATCTAGGAGAAGACATTGAATTAAGAGTTTGGATTCAAAACCCATCAGAATATGCTGGAATGGAAGTAATTCAAGTTTATGTGAATGATTTGGTAGCAAGTGTAATCCGCCCAAATAAAGAGTTAAAAGCGTTTGAAAAAGTTTATTTAAATGCTGGTGAAACAAAAGCATTTATTATTAATATTTCAGCCAAAGAATTGGGTTATATAAATGAAAATTTAGAATTTTCAACTGATTTAGGAGAATTTAAAATCATGGTCGGTTTAAATTCTGAAGAACTATTAATAAATAAAATTAAGGTGGGGGATTAATGAAAATCGAGTATACAAAAAGTGGAAGAATAAAGCAGATAATTCATGATAAGATAATGATAAATCAAATAAAAGTCTCTGATTTTGATGATCATCTAATTAATGTCTATTTACGAACAGAAGAAAAAATTTATTCATTAATGGATTACGTATCTTTGGCATCATTAACAGCAAAAACAGCTAGTTATAAAGGAACAATAGCCGAAACAGAATTTATAATTGAATTTATTATTAATAATCAACAAATTGATGTAATGATTGAGATTGTTAATTGTAAAAGGGAGTTTGATTTAATTTATACAATGGATATTGGATTGGGTGAAGAGGATTATTTAGCTACTAATCCGGCATATGCCTCACAATATTTAGATTTTAATGTGAAAAATGATAGTCCGCTGCAGATTGCGATGCGAAAAACAATTGAACAAGCTTCAAAAACACCGGGATTAATTACAAGTAAAATGAACGATATCATTGGATATACAACGGATGGATATCAACTTTTCACCTCGCAATATCGTGATGCGAGTAGCCTTGATAACTTACAGTCTGATTTAAAAAGTGAAGTCTACCAATATGAGTTCTCAATGCTTGGGCTACAATCTAAGAAGTATCAAAATAATGCAAAATTAAGTTTTTCATTATTATATATTGATAATATTACAAGTGAAGCAGATTGGATTGAAAATGTCAGTCGTACTGCAGTGGAATTTAATCGAAAATATGAAGAGGTAAATTTAGGGGGAGTAAGTAAAATAGCTGGAGTAGAACTTACGAATGAACAAATTGATCAGTTATATAAGGATAAAAAACTTATTGAAGAAAATTCTCAATATTTGTCATTTTTTGTCGATAATACACATGTAGTTACAAAACAAAAAGAGTTATTAATGGAACGAAATCACGGTCATATTATTACAAGTGGAGCAAGTTTATCAGGTGAACTTGGTGGGATTTCAAATACAATATATATGAATGGATATTTCGGGGGACAAATTTCGGTTGGTAATACAACATATAATCAATTAATAACTCCACTGAAAAATAGTTTAAATTTTGATAAGAGTTCGGGAATTAGAATGTACGTATTAATAGGAACAAAAAAGTATCAACTAACAGTTCCGAGCATTTTTGAAATGGGAATTAATTACGGAAAATGGATTTATAACATTAATAATCAGCAACTAGAAATTAAGGTTTATACTGCTTTTTCCGGAAATGTAATCAAGTATGAAATTAATTCACCATATAAAATCTTTGTAACAATCAAATATGATCAAGTAGGTGATTATCAACAAAGTAAGTTACAAACAGGAGATATTGATATTAGACCACAAAATGATTACATTAAAAGCAAATGTCCAAATTTAAATTATCAATTAAGGGGATTACAAAAAAACGCTGAGTATGCAGATGGAATTTATGAATATGAATTAATTCAAGATTCATTTGAAATAATTGGAAATAAGACTAATCCAAGTGAAGAATCAGTAAATAATTTTGAAGTGGAAGTAAATAAATTTATTGATAAATATTATGAGTTTATTAATGGATTTCAAATTATCTCTAAGCATCCAGAAATAAATAAATTTAATCCGTTAATTACGTGGTATGTTCATAATGCTCTTATTCATTATTCAACACCACGTGGACTTGAGCAGTATGTGGGTGCGGCATGGGGAACACGTGATGTTTTACAAGGACCATTTGAATTATTTTTAACTTTTCAAAAATATGATCAATTAAAGCGAATAATCCTTGATGTTTACAAATCACAATTTACTAACGGAAATTGGCCTCAGTGGTTCATGTTTGATGAGTATGAAGAGGTCTATTCACATGAAAGTCATGGTGATGTAGTAGTGTGGCCACTAAAAGCGTTAGCAACTTATTTAAAAGTGACAAAAGATAAATCAATTCTATTAGAAAAAGTTCCGTTTAAAGCCGGAAAATCAGAAAATAATTCTTCCGATACAATTTTAAACCATGTGAAAAAACAATGGGAATATATCCAAAAAAATTTATTAGCTGAAACAGCACTTCCTTGTTATGGTGATGGGGATTGGGATGATACTCTTCAACCAAAAAAAACTAAGCAAAGAATTAATATGGCAAGTGGATGGACATCCGCTTTACTTTATGAAGCGGTTAATAATTTGTTTCCTTATTTAAAAGAAGTTGACAGTGATTTTTCTCAACAGTTAGAAAGTTATAGTAATAATCTCAAAGCGGATTACTTTAAGTTTCTAATAGCTGATGATGTTTGTGCTGGTTTTATTTTAAAAGAACAAAATCAGTTTAAAAAACTCTTGCATCCTCAAGATAATTTAACCGGAATAAGTTATCGACTATTGCCAATAAATCGTGGAATAATAAGTGGCTTATTTTCTCCGGAAATAATAACTAAGAGTTTGCAAGTTATTGATAAGCACCTTTTATTTAATGATGGTGTGCGACTTATGAATGTTCCAGCTAGTTATAATCATGGTTATAATAAAATCTTTAAGCGTGCCGAACAAGCAAGTGCAGTTGGTCGTGAAGTTGGTCTTCAATATATTCACGCTCATCTTCGATATGTTGAAGCAATGGCCAAAATAAATCAAAAAGAGCGTACACTTTTTGCTCTTAATCAAGTTCAACCAATCGATAATGATAAGTATGTTAAGAATACAATGTTAAAGCAAAGAAATTCTTATTTTAGTAGTTCAGAAGGAAATTATCTAACGCGATATGATTTTCGTAATAATTTAGCAGAATTAAAAGCAGGAAAAATAAAAATTAAAACTGGTTGGAGAATATATTCGAGTGGTCCCGGGATTTATTTAAATCAATTAATTAGAAATGTGATTGGAATAAAAGTAAATGATGATATACTAGAAATAAGCCCAGTTTTAGCACAAGCGTTTTGCGGAACAGTTATTAAATTAAATGCATTTGGCAAGCAAATATCATTTAAATATCAATGTGTAGGAATTCAAATGGTTGAAATTGCTGATGCCAAATTTGATGTAATTGATGCGGAGTATGGGAAAAAAGTTTTTCAAATTAAGAAAAGTGAGATTGAAGCACTTGAAACATCAGAAATAAACATTAATATTTCATATTAAAATGGATTAGGAGGAAAAATGAGTTATGTAGATTTTACAAGTATCGGTAAAAAGTATGAGAATGCAGATAGTTATTCAGTAACAGATTTTAATTTAAATATAGAAAAGGGTGAATTCATTGTTTTTGTTGGTCCAAGTGGTTGTGGTAAATCAACAACACTTCGAATGCTTGCTGGACTTGAAGAAATTACCGAGGGTGATTTAATGATTGATGGCGTTCGAGTTAATGATGTTCATCCAAAAGATCGTGATATTGCCATGGTCTTTCAATTATGCACTATATCCGCATATGACAGTAGCAGAAAATATTTCATTTGGTTTAAAAATAGCCAAAATGCCTAAAGCCGAAATTAAAAAGAAGGTTGATTGGGCAGCTGAAGTTCTAGGGTTAACAGAATATTTAAAAAGAAAACCAAAAGATTTGAGTGGTGGTCAACGCCAACGTGTAGCACTTGGACGGGCAATTGTCCGAAATCCGAAAGTGTTTTTAATGGATGAACCACTTAGTAATTTAGATGCTAAACTACGTGTTAATATGCGTAATGAAATTACAAAACTCCATCGTGATTTAAAAGCGACAACAGTGTATGTAACGCACGATCAAATTGAAGCAATGACAATGGCGGACCGAATAGTTGTGTTAAAAGATGGAATTATTCAACAAATTGGAACACCGATGGATTTATATAATAAACCCGAAAATCTGTTTGTTGCTGGATTTATTGGCGCACCACAAATGAACTTTTTTAATGTTCAAATTATTGCTGATGAAGTTCATTTTGCGGATGGGACAATAATTAAAGTGCCAATGGGAATTAAAAAACAGCTTGGTGATATTGAAAGGTGTACTTTAGGAATTAGGCCAGAGCATGTATCGATTGATAAAGTGGCACTTGATGCTTTTCCTAATCAAATCATGAAAGAGAAGATTATTAATTTAGAGCGAATGGGAAATGAAAATCATGTGTTTATGAAAGTAGGAACAAGTGAAGTTATTTTAAAAGTACCAAGTCGAATGACCGAAGACTTGGGAGATGAACTAGCATTTATGATTGATATTAATAAGTGCCATTTCTTTGATTATGAAACAGAAAAAAGGTTGTTTTAAAATTGTATTAAGATTAGTATAAAGTTTATGTAATAAAATCAGTCTAAAGCCAACGCGAGGTTTTTAGATTGATTTTTTTTTCGCGACCATAAACCTAAGGATATTTTAAGGAGTTATATCAAGAATTAATAAAGTGACACAAAAAAGAATGGTTAAATTTATGATATAATAAAATAAGTTAGAAATAACAAAGAAATGGTAAAAGTAAGGGGAGGAAAATAAAAATTGAAAAAGTAATGGTTAATAAAATATTTAAATATCTATTTAATATAATCAAAAGTTAATATATTTTTGTAATATTAATATGATAACTTATAGAATTTAATAGTCCGTAAATGATGAGTAATCAATAAAATAAAAGTGGCTAAATGCTATTAAATAAAAGGGATGGTTCATTGCTAATTCTGTTTAAAGTTATAATAGTACATATCTCATTTGTTGTAATTATGAACAAAGTTCTGATATAATAAAAATGTAAACATTTTATAATTGGAGGAGAAATGGACTATTTTAAAGTTGAAAAGATTAATTATGAAGGAAATGGAAGTACAAATCCGTTTGCTTTTAAAGAATATAACAAAGAACAAGTTGTTTTAGGAAAAACAATGGCAGAGCATTTTAAATTTGCAATGAGTTACTGGCATACATTTAATGCAATGGGAACAGATGTATTTGGTGGTGCAACGATGACACGTGAATGGGATCAAACCGATGATATCATTGAACGAGCAAAAAGTCGTGTCTATGCATCGTTTGAATTCATGGAAAAATTAGGATTAGAATATTTTTGTTTTCATGACGTAGATATTTTACCTGAATTTGGGACAATTTCTGAGTATCAAGCAGCACTTACAGAGATTGTTGATGTAATTGAAGGGGAAATGAAACGTACTGGAATTAAATTATTATGGGGAACAACAAATGCGTTTAGTCATCCAAGATTTGTTCATGGAGCAGCAACTAGTTGTAATCCAGAAGTATTTGCATATACAGCAAGTCAAATTAAATTTGCAATGGATATTACAAAGCGATTAGGTGGACTTGGTTATGTATTTTGGGGTGGTCGTGAAGGATACGAAACACTATTAAATACAAAAATGAAATTTGAATTAGATAATTTTGCTCGAATGCTGACAATGGCACGTGATTATGCAAAAGAAATTGGTTTTGATGGACAGTTATTAATTGAACCTAAACCAATGGAACCAACAAAGCATCAATATGATTATGATGCGCATACCGTAATTGGTTTTTTAAATGCTTATAACTTGGCAGATGATTTCAAATTAAATTTAGAAATTAACCATGCTACGCTTGCTGGTCATACAATGCATCATGAATGTGTAATTGCTCGTGAAAACAATATGTTAGGAAGTATTGATGCCAATTATGGTGATGTTATGTTAGGATGGGATACAGACCAATTTCCAACAAATATCTATGATGCGGTTTTAACAATGTATGAAATCTTAAAAAATGGTGGACTTCCAGTTGGAATTAACTTTGATGCCAAAGTTCGTCGTGCTTCATTTGAAGATGATGATTTATTCTTAGCATATATTGCCGGAATGGATACATTTGCTAAAGGACTAAAAGTGGCAGCTAAATTATTAGAAGATGGAGTTTTAGAAGAGTTTATTAATGATAAATATGCAGGTTATAACGAGGGACTAGGACAAAAGATAGTTAATAATGAAATGAACTTTGAGACACTTAGTGCATACATTAAAGAACGAGATGGAGTAATTACACCAAACACATCAGGACGTCAAGAATATTTAGAGGCAATTGTAAATCAATATATTTACAACACAAAATAATGAATTATCTAGGAATTGATTTAGGAACTTCAAGTGTAAAAGGATTATTGTTATCTGATACAAATGAAGTTTTAACAACTGTAAGTGCAGAGTATCCAAATGATGTAGATAGTCGTGGGTATTCTGAACAAAACCCTGATGATTGGTATGAAAAAAGTATTGAAGTGTTAACAGAATTAATTAATAAGAGTAAAGAACAAATCGGTGGTATTAGTTTTTCGGGACAAATGCATGGGCTTGTTTGTCTTGACCAAGCAGATAATGTGATTAGACCGGCAATTTTATGGAATGACCAAAGAACAATCGATGAATGTACATATTTAAATACAGAAATTGGTACTGATTTTTTAATTGAACATACAGGTAATATTGCCCTAACGGGATATACAGCACCGAAAATTCTTTGGCTTCAAAAAAATGAGCCAGAAAACTTTGCTCGAATTAGTAAAATCATGTTACCTAAAGATTATTTAGCATATAAATTAACTGGAGTGTTGGCAACTGATTATTCGGATGCATCCGGAACCTTATATTTTGATGTAGAAAATCGCTGTTGGTCAAAAGCAATGCTTGAAATTTTAAAAATTAATGAAGAGCAATTACCGAAAGTGCATAATAGTTTTAGTGTCATTGGTAACTTGAAGTTAGATGTTAAAAAGAAATTAGGATTAAATTATGATATTGAAGTTGCAATCGGTGGTGGAGATCAAGCAGTAGGTAGTATTGGAACAGCAACAGTTGAACATGGTGATGTTAATATTTCTTTGGGAACAAGTGGTGTTGTTTTTATTGCAATGGACTCATACCAAAAAGACCCAACCGGAACGCTACATACATTTTGTGATGCAACTGGTAAATTTCATAAAATGGGTGTTGCTTTAAATTCTGGTGGAAGTTTAAAATGGTGGACAGAAGAAATAATAAGTAATCAAGATTTTAAGCAGTTAAATCAGGAAATGTTACAAATTGCCCCAACCGAAAAATTGTATTTTCTACCATATTTAATCGGTGAACGTTCACCAATTAATGACTCGAGAATACGTGGAAGTTTCGTTGGTCTTAGTCTTCATCATAATCAAGCAGCAATGACTCGAAGTATCATTGAAGGTGTTGCTTTTAGTATCCGGCAAATGTATGATGCAAGTGGTTTAAAGGGTAATGCGAAAATTAAAATTACCGGTGGAGGAGCTAAAAGTGAATTATGGGTGCAAATCCTTGCCGATGTTTTAAAACAGGAAATCACCATGATTAATGCTCTCGAAGGTCCAGCATTTGGAGCAGCCTTGTTAGCAAAAGCAGCAGTTACAAACCGAAAAATTGAAGAAATTGCGAAAAAGGCAGTTGTAGTTACCAAAACAGTTTGTCCAAGTAGTAATCAAGAAGTGTATCAAGATAAGTATCATAAGTGGCTAAAAATTTATCCACAATTAAAAGAATTAGAATTATAAGTAAAATGTAGCATGAAAAAAGTTTAATATGATAGGAGGTAGTAAAATGTTATTTAAAAAAATAGATCCGCTTGGAAAAGTTACTCGAAAACAAAAAATTATAATATGTCTTGCTGCAGGGGGTGATGCTTTACTAGGAACAATTGTTCACGCAGCATACTTAAAATATTATACAGACTTTATTGGTCTGCCCGCAGCAATCTATGGTTTAATGTATTTGATTTTTGGTATTTGGAACGCAATTAATGACCCATTACTGGGATTATATTCAGATAACAAAAAGTATGTGAGTGGAAAAGGAAAAACAGTATTATTAATGAAACGAAGTTTTCCAATTATGGTTGCTTCAATGATAATGCTTTCGTTTGCCAGTCCTGAATGGGGTGATTGGGTAACATTTGCATTCTTACTTGCCGTAATGTTTTTATATGACACAGCAAGTACGTTATTTGGAATAAACTATAAGAGTTATATTTTATGTCTTGCAACATCACCAGAAAGCAGAACAGAGTTTTTCGTAATCCAACGTTATGTTAGTATGATACCAGCATTTATTGCCGGACTTGTTCCAGTTTGGTTCTTAACGGGTGAATATACACTGGATGAACTGCGATTAGTATTTACAGTTGTTGGTTTAATCGGTGGACTTTTAATGTTTATGTCAACAAGTTTAATTAAAGATGCACGTGAGTTCTATGAACATATGGAAAGTCATGAAAAACTAAGTTTGGGAACAATTATTAAAAAAGTATTTGAAATGAAAAGTTTTGTTACGTACATTGCATTTGCCTTTTTAATTACTGGAGTTACTCGTTCATACTACACATTATACGTTTACTATATGGATAATGTAATGAATGTAAGTGGAGATGCTGCACTAGCACCAGATATTGCCGGTGCAATATTACAACTTATGATGTATCCACTTGTAATTGTTGCGGTTAAGAAATATGGATCAAAATTTACCCTAATGGGATTTGCTTGGTTCTCAATTGCCGGATTTGTTAGTTTACTATTTATTCAAGAATTATGGCAAGCAATTGTGAGTTATATGTTTATTATGACTGGATTTGCCGCATTCTGGGGACTTGTAGACCCAATGTTTGGGACAGTTATTGATG
>CAZFWW010000028.1:0-15919 GCA_964522645.1 uncultured Mycoplasmatales bacterium | reverse complement strand
AATCTGTTATTATTGCTTCTTTATTTGTTGCCTTTACAAATCCTACTGTTGCTTCAATTTTTGGTAGCATACTACCTGGGGCAAATTCATTATTCCCCATATGTTCTTCAAGTTCTGTTGTTGTTACTTTATGTAAATCAATTTGTTCTGGTGTCCCGAATCTAATCGCTACATTACTTACAGCTGTTAAGATTACTAAGTGATCTGCCATTAATTCTTCTGCTAATAATGATGTTGTTTTATCTTTATCAATTACAGCAGCAACACCACTTAATTTTTCACCTTCACTAACTACAGGGATCCCTCCCCCTCCACAACAAATTACAATGTTATCATTATCTAATAATGTTTTAATTGTATTAAGTTCAATTATTTCTTGTGGTTTTGGCGATGCAACTACGCGGCGGAATCCACGATTAGCATCAGCCTTTATGTTATAATTTTTTGTTTCCATTAACTCTTGAGCTTTTTTCTCATCGTAAAATGGACCAATTGGTTTTGTTGGGTTTTCAAAACTTTCATCATCTTTTGCAACTAATACTTGCGTAATCATTGCAACTACATTTTTATCAATATTTTTCGCTTTTAAGTGATTTCTTAAACTTTGCTCAATTTGATATCCGATTGATGCTTGACTCATTGCATCAACTACATCAAAATCAGCTGTTGGTGTTTCTTCACTATCTGCTTTTTCATTTTGAATTAATAATCGTCCTACTTGCGGACCATTTCCGTGAGTAATAACGATTTTATATCCTTTTTCAATTAATTCGACGATTGTTGGAATTACTTTATTAATGTTTTTAAGTTGATTCTCGCTATTAGGAATTTCCCCTGGTGTCTCTAAAGCGTTCCCACCAAGGGCTATAATTACTAATTTATCCATTAAATATTACCAATTGTAGCAACCATGATTGCTTTAATTGTATGTAAGCGATTTTCAGCTTCTTCAAATACTAATGAGTGTTTTGAACTAAATACTTCATCTGTTACTTCAAGTCCATCGTGTCCAACTTTTAATTCGTCAATTAAATCTTTTGCTACTGTAGTTTTATCATCATGGAATGCTGGTAAACAGTGTAAGAAGATATAATCATCTTTCGCATTTTTTACAAGGTCTCCATTAATTTGATAAGGCATTAATAATTCAATTCTTTCTTTCCATACTTCTTTTGGTTCACCCATACTTACCCAAACGTCTGTAGTAATTACATCTAAGTCAGTTGCAACAGCTTTTGCATCTTCAGAGAT
This sequence comes from uncultured Mycoplasmatales bacterium, assembly GCA_964522645.1. Lineage (GTDB taxonomy): Bacteria > Bacillota_I > Bacilli_A > UBA3375 > UBA3375 > CAZFWW01. Next base: position 14,668 of record CAZFWW010000028.1, on the reverse strand, counting down.
TACTAGTTTACCACCAGTTTCTTTGTTGATTTCTTCAGCCATTTTTACTACTTCTTCATCTGGCCATAAACTTTTTGGAGCTGCAATACGCATTTCAATTCCCAGTTTAGCTCCAACAATGATATATGAGTGTGCCATATTGTTTCGTGCATCCCCAAAATATCCAAATTTAATTGTTTTTAATGGTTTATCTGTATTTTCAATAATTGTTAAATAATCTGCAAGCATTTGCGTTGGGTGCCATTCATCAGTTAACCCATTCCATACTGGAACGTGTGAATTAGCTGCTAATTCTTCAACGATATCGTGACTAAATCCTCTAAATTCAATTCCATCATACATTCTTGATAAAACACGTGCTGTATCTGCAATACTTTCTTTTGTACCCATGTGTGATCCACTAGGCCCTAAGTAAGTTACATTTGCACCTTGGTCATATGCTCCAACTTCAAATGCACATCTTGTTCTTGTTGAATCTTTTTGAAATAATAACACTACATTTTTGTTTGCTAAATTTTTTGTTTCAGTGTTCGTTAATTTCTGATTTTTTAACTCCCCTGATAATTTTAATAAATATTTAATTTCTTCTGGTGTATAATCTACTAATTTTAAAAAATGTCTTCCTTTTAAATTTACTGCCATTGTTCCCCCTTATTTTTTTAACGCTTCTCTTTCTAGTGGCATTGTCATACAACGAGGTCCACCTCTACCACGAGATAATTCAGCTGATGATATTCTATTTACGGCAATTCCGTTTTCTTCTAATAATTTATTTGTAACTGGGTTACGTGAATAAACAATTACTTCTCCTGGTGCAATTGTAAGTGTATTTGCTCCATCATTCCATTGTTCACGTGCTGATGCAATTAAGTCATCCCCACCACATTTAATTAATGTTACATGCTCATTATGTGTTAATTTTGCAAGTAATACTTCTAAGCTTTGTGATGATTTTTCAATATTTAATTCATTTTCTTGTTTACTAATTACGAAGATTTCAATTTCATCATGAATTACTTCTGGGTGAACCGAGAATTTATCATAATCAACTTGCGTAAATACTGTATCTAAGTGCATAAATTTACGACTAACTCCGATATTTAATGCAACAATTTGTTTAAACGTTGTATTTTCATCATATAATAAGTTATATGCAAGTTTTTCAATTGCATCAAATCTTGTACGTTGTGAAATACCGATTAATAATGTTTCATCATTAAGTACTAAGATATCTCCACCTTCAATTTCAACTTCATAATCTCTATCATAGAAACGTTTTGGTATATCTTTTTTAAATTCTTCATGATATTTAAAAATAATGTCTGCATATAATGTTTCACGATTTCTCGTTACAGTATGCATGTGGTTAATTGAAACTCCCTCACCAATTGTTGAGAATGGATCACGTTGGAAGTATAAGTTAGGCATTGGCTCAGCAATTAACATGTAGTTTGATTTAACTAACTCTTCTGACCCTTCAATTTCATTAACTCTTACTCCGGCAACAGTTTTTGCTACAAATTTACGCACATCAGTAAATGAACGTAAATATTCTTCTAATAAAAGACGTGCTTTTTTATTATCAATAATATAATCATTTTTTGTTATTGCTTCATCAATATAAGTTGTTAGAAACTCTTCATAAGCTTCTTTGTTGTTTTCAATACTCTCTTTTACAAGTTCAGTTAAGTAGTAAACTTTAATCCCTTTACTACGCATAAGTCCTGTGAACTCATCATGCTCTTTTTGTGCAACCTCTAAATAAGGAATGTCATCAAATAACAACCTCTCTAGTGTATCAGGCACTAAGTTTTCTAATTCTTCACCTGGGCGGTGAACTAATACTTTTTTTAGTTTTCCGATTTCGGAATATACATTTAATTTCATTTCTCCTCCTGTTTAATACACTTTAATTATACACGTAATTTCAACTAACATTTTTGTGGATTTATGAAATTTTTTATAAATTACTATTTATAAGCGATTACGTTTTTTTGTAAATATATTTTACGCACTTTTAAGCGAAAATAGTGACAAAAATTGAATTTAACATTAAAAAAAGAGGATATAATCCTCTAAGTAATTTAATAATTTCGTTAGTAACTTTTGTATATTTGTATATTTATTAGTAAGGCTTAATAAATTTTTTAACATTTTTATTTTCAGATTGTTTTAACAATAAATACGTATTTTGATCAAAGCATTTCTTTAAGACAAAAATCTATATATATTAAAATTAATTTTGTTTCTATTATTGATATTGTTTGTTATTTAAGTAAAATTATCACTATTTGTATAAGGTTGTATTATAACATTTATTAGGAGTTATGCAAAATAATTGTTATCTAATTATCTAAATCATTTGCACTGTTATAGTAGAGATTGAAACTAACTTTAATCCTTTTACAATATTATTTTTAAAACAAATCTTCTTTCATTTAACTTTCTATATCCCACCTCCATTTCGAATCTTTTTATTATTATAGCACAAAATAAATTTAATGTAAATATTTTTTACATTTTTATTAACATTATAATTTCACATGGTTATATCATTTACTTTTGAACATTAAAAAAATACATAAGAATCTATTTTCTCATGTATCTTAATTTCTTTATTTTATTAATCATCTCTGTTTGCAAAAATCATTAATAAACGTAACACCTCAACATATAGCCAAATTGTTGTAATTAATAATCCTAATGCTGCATAGTATTCATACTCTTTTGGTGCTTCACTTCTCGTAATTTGACTGACATTTCTAAAATCAATAACATACGAAAAACTCGCAAAAATCACAAGAGCAATTGAAATAAATAACCCCATATCAGAATCAAACTGATATAGTGATCCCCCAAAAATACCCGCAGTCAAGTCAATCATTTGAACAATAAATACTAATAGTAACATTAACATCATTGTTGGTATCATTTTTGTTAATAGTGGTTCAAAAAGTTGGAATAAAACTGTCATAAACGCAAAGATTAATACAACAATAATCAGTGCTTGCATTGCAATTCCTGGATAAATTAATTCCACATAATAGATTGTTGATGCCATGATAATTCCTTGAATTATTGGATAGAAAAAGAATAACCTTTTTGCCCACACCATGTTTTTACGCATTCTAAATATACCAATAAAATAAATTATTAGTGAACCAATTGCAAAAAATGGATTAGTTGATAAATCCCATAAAAATTGATTACTTAGTGTTGCAATAATTGTTCCTACAAAAATCATTAATCCAATGATTGTTTTAATTGTAATTCCCAATTTTGTTGCTGTTTTCACACCACTCATTACCTGCATTTTTTCTTGTCGTGCCCCAATTAAGGGATTATTCGTTGTGCTTCTCATGCTTCTCCTCAATTAATTTAATTTTGATACGTTCAATTTTTTTACCTGACACTTCAATAATTTCGTAGCTAAAATGTTCATCATAGTAGATTTCAGAAATATCGGGAATACATTCAGCTATTTCAATAACATAACCTGCGATTGTACTTTCCAGACTATCAGACTGAATATCTTCAGCAGTAAAGAGTTCATTAAAATCATTGATTGTCATTTCACCGCTAACTTCAACTTCTGTTTCTGATATCATATCATACTCATGTACAACATCATCATGTTCATCCCAAATATCACCAACCAGTTCTTCTAAAATATCTTCAACCGTTACAAGACCTTGAACAGTTGCACGTTCATCAAGTACAATTGCAAGATGACTTTTTGACTGTTGTAATTCAGGTAATAATTTTGATATTTTTTGTGTATCCGGAATAAATAATGCTTCACGTAAAATATCTTTAATATTAATATTTTTGTCCGCAATGTATTCTGTCAAAAATTCACGTTCAGATAATATTCCTATAATATTGTCTGTATTATCTTCAAATACTGGAATTCGTGAATATCTTTCTTTAATCATCAAATCAATTATCTCTTCATTCGAAGAAGTTACATCAATCATCACCATATTACGTTTTGGTTGCAATATTTCTTCAACTCGTTTATCGTTAAACTCAATTGCATTACGAATTAACTCTTCTTCTGACTCATCAATCTTTCCTTCTTGTGAACTTTCTTCAATCATTGTTAAAATTTCCTCTTCAACTTCTGAAGAAAAATCAAAATCTTCATTTTTTGATCGCATTATATTAGTAAAAAAACTACTTACATATTGAAAGATAATTGCAATTGGATAAATTAACTTAAGTATAAAATTAATTACTCCTACAGTTGAATATAAAAATTTTTCTGAATTTTCACGTCCATATATTTTAGGAATGATTTCACCAAATAATACAATAACAATTGTCATCACCACTGTTGAAACCATTAAACCATACTTTGGCATTAATTCTAAAAAGATTACCGTTGATACAGTTGGTAAAAGGATATTTACAATGTTATTTAAAACAACTATTGATGTAATTGTTCGTTCTGAATTGTTAATTAATTCTAAAATTTTTACTGCTTTTTTATCTCCACTTTCGGCTTTAGCTTTCATTCTAATTCTACTTATTGAAGCAATTGCCATCTCACTACATGAGGCAAATGCGGTACAAAATAGTAAAAAGACTATAAATACAAGTTCGGTACTGAGGTCCACTCTTATCACTCCTTAATTATTCCCAAAAATTTATTTTATGCGGTTCTTCAAATTCTAAGCCAGCAAAGTCAAGTTGTCTTAATCCATCATAAGCAACAAGTGCAGCACAGTTTGATAAATTTAAAGAACGCATTTTTTTATCCATTGGGATTCTAAATGTTCTATCTTCATATTTTTCTAAAATTTCACGGTCAATTCCGCTACTTTCACGCCCAAAAACATAATATATATTTTCTGGATGTGCTTTAACATCAATTTCATGATATGATTTATGACCATATCTTGTCAAGAAATATAAATCCTCTGGGTTGTTCTTTTGTTCAAACTCCGCAAAGTTTTCATACTCAACAATCTCAACTACTTCAGCATAATTTGTTGAATTACGCTTAAAAATACGATCACTTAATGACAAATCAAAACCATAGGGTTTTATTAGATGTAATTTTGCATTTGTTCCAACACACGTTCGAATAATATTTCCGGTGTTTTGCGGGATTTCTGGTTGGAATAATACAATATTAATTTTTGTTCCCATTAATTCTCCTTACTTTATAACATCAACTGAAACAACATCTTCATCATCTTCATCATCTAAAACTGTTTTCAATTCGATTTCTTCTTCGACAATTTCTTCTTGTCCTTCTTCTTCAATTTGATAATCATCAAATTCACCTAAAGAACGATATTGTTCACGCATTACTTCACGCATTGTGTAATTTTCTTTTAGATCCCATTTACGATCTACCTTTAAAAAACGACCATCTGTTAATAAATCCGTATAGATAATTGCCTCTAATTCTTTTTGTTCTTTACTTAGTAATATATCATTATCAATGTGTGCTGCAATTTCTTTTGTCATTACAGGACCCTTTTCATTTACTAATTCGATTACTAAATCTACAATATTCTTCATATATTTCTCCTTACATTTGATTCTTAGCTTCGATTCCTAACAAGTCAAGACCATTTTTTAAAACTTGTTTGATACTGCTCGCAATATTTATTTTATCACTTATCATTTGTTCATTGTCAGTAAATACTTTTTCTTGATTATAATAACGGTGATATAACGTTGCTAAATCATATAAATAGTTTGCAATGATGTGCGGTAAGCGTTTTGTTGCTGCTTCTTTGACAACTTGTTCAAACTTCGCTAATAATAAAGTAATTTCAACTTCAATTTCCGATAAATTACTAATTTCAGAATTTACTTTAACTCCTTGTTCTTTTGCCGTGTTTAAGATTGAAGCAATTCTTGCGTGAGCATACTGAACATAAAACACTGGGTTTTCACTTGATTGTTTTTGCGCAAGAGAAATATCAAAATCTAATTGAGTATCTGGTGAACGCATTACAAAGAAATAACGTAATGTATCAGCATCAATTTGAGCTAATAAATCTTTAATTGTTACAGATGTTCCGGCACGTTTTGACATTTTAACAAGTTCATTGTTTTGTAAAATACTAACCATTTGAATTAGACCAATTTCAAAACGCTTTGGATCATGTCCAAGTGATTCAATTGCTGCTTCTACACGTTTAATATAACCATGGTGATCTCCACCCCAAATATCAATTAAACGATTAAATCCACGATCATACTTATCAATGTGGTATGCAATATCAGATGTAAAGTATGTATGAGTTCCATCGCTTTTCTCAACAACACGGTCTTTATCATCTCCATATTTTGATGTATTTAACCACATTGCTCCATCTTGTTCATATAAGTCACCTGTTTTTCGTAAAATATCTAAACTTGCTTTTACCTTTCCAGATTCATGGTAAAATCTTTCACTTGCCCAAACATCAAACTCAATATTAATTGATTTTAATAAACGTTTAATTTCTGCTAAGTTTTTCGCATATGCATATTCTACAAACCAATCAAGATCAGCTTCTAATTTTTCTGTTGCAAATTCATCATAAACATCTTGACCAATTTGTTTGATTTCAGCTCCACGGTATCCATCTTGAGGAAATTCAGGAGTTAATCCACATAATTCTTCGTAGAAATAACGAACTGATTTTCCTAAATTTAACATTTGCGCTCCGGCATCATTAATGTAGTATTCTTTTGTTACATTGTGACCTGCTGCTTTTAAAATACGAGCCAAAGCATCACCGTAAGCTGCATTACGTGCGTGTCCTAAGTGTAAATCTCCGGTTGGATTTGCCGATACGAACTCAACGTTAATATTTTCTGGTTCGTCAATTGTTAATTGTCCATATGTCTTACTATTTACAATTTCAACAATAATTTTTTTAAATACATCTTCTGTTAAGTAAAAATTAATAAATCCTGGTCCAGCAATTTCAACTTTTGCCAAGATATCATTATCAGCAAGATTTTCAACAATTTTTGTGGCAATATTACGAGGATTATCACCAATTACTTTACTATTTTTTAAAGCAACGTTACTTGAAAAATGCCCATTTTTAATATCCGCTGGATTTTCAATTTCTACTTTTTCTACTTCCAAATTAAACTCTTTGTTTACTGTTTCTTTTATAATTGATGCTAATTCATCTTTTATTTGTTTATATTTCATTTCTTCTCCTATTCGTATATCCATGTTTGTTTGATTTTATCGTTGTCTCGTGTATATTCAAGAATAATTTTATTCTCATAAAAATCTAAACGTGTTGTTCTGATTTTACTTGTTCCTGTGAATTCTTGTTCTCCCATTTTAATCCGGTATTCTACTTCTACCCGTTTATGCAACTGATGTTTGATGCATAAATTTACATTTCCACTTTTTTTAAGTTCAATATAATCATTATATCGTCGTAATACTACATTTACTCCTGGTTTTTCCCGATATTTGATTTCAATGTAATTTGCCGCTTTTTCAAGATTTGCAACAATTGTTTTAGGTATTCCTTCAATATCATATGTTAGCTTAACTTTCATCTTTCTCCAAATAGTATTTCTTGCTTGGACAAGTTATTTCTAAAGTGTTTTTACAAAACTTTATTAATTGTGATACATCCTCTAGATTACTTATTTTACCATTTTCATGCAATATTTTCACACTTTCATTATAAATTTTTTTGTGGTAAGCTTTTGATTCAAATTCATAATATGTTTTATGCGCCTCTTTTTCGGTAACTAAGAGTTTTTGCGTTGCAAAAGCAGTTGTTAAATCTCTAAGAATTTTATCTGATTCATTTTGTGCCATTTCAATAATAATTGTTGTTAACACATAATCATCCATTTTTAAGTAATCACTTACTCGAATATCTTTCCCGAAAAATGGTAGTAATTTTTTTATACTAACTTTAAAGCGATAGTTTGCTTGTTCTAGTTCTCTAATCCGGTTTAAAATTCCTTGAACTAATTGTTCATAACCGATAGTTTTTGAATTTAAGTACACTTGACCAAACATGTGATAACGACTTAAAATAAAGTCCTCAAGTGTCTGAACACCTTTTTCTAAAAAGACTAATTCTTCATCCTTTACATCCACAATTTTTAGTAACCTTGTTACATCGAAGTTCCCATAAACTACTCCTGCATGGTGTGAATCCCTAATTAAATAATCCATTCGATCAACGTCAATTGTTGCACTCAAAATTTGATTTAGAATATTGTTCGGATGATTCTTACCAATATACATACAAACCTGCTCAAGCATTTTTGGGTGGTAATCACGTAAAATTCGGTTAATTTCTGTTCTTCCATCTTGAATGATTCGAATTGAATACTCTTCATGTGAATAATTAAAACACTCTTCTGCTGTATGCGAAAATGGACCATGTCCAATATCATGAAGTAATGAAGCAACCAATAGTGCATCAACTTCGATTCGCTCATATCTGATTTGCCGACTTTCTTCAATTAAGTCAACCATCTTACTGGCTAAATTATACACACCAATTGAATGAGAAAATCTCGTATGTTCTGCACTCGGAAAAACTGTATAAGTTAATCCTAATTGCTTGATTCTTCTTAACCTTTGAAACTCACTTGTTTGAATTAAACTTAAAATTAATTTATTGTCAATAATTATGTCTTTATAAATAGCATCTCTTATTATCATTATAACTTTTCCAACTCCTTTATTAAACCGTCGTATGTTTCACTACTAATTATTTCATCATCAACTACTGCAAAGTGTTCTTTAACACCAGGTCCACAATAGCTCATGCAGTAATCATCTACTTCCTTTGCACTACTTGCTGCTTTAATTTCTGTCACTGCAACATCATAGTTTTTTGTCCTTTTTGCTTCATGACATTTCTTACAATAAATTACTTCCATTTTACTCCTTTGATTTTTTTACCTTCGATTGTATCTCTATCTAATATATTATACTGACTTTTTGCCATAATTTCAACATTTTTCATATAAACGGACTGTTGTTGATATAATTATAGACAAAGGAGAAAAATGATCACAATAATTGCAACCCCACAAATTAAAAAATGGTTAGAAGAAAACTTAACACAATTTCAAGTTTCAACTGACAATAAATCAATTACTCATTGCTATGAGAAAACAACTAGTAAAAACGAACATTTTAAAATTTCAATCTACACAACGGGAACTTTAACAATTGATGGAAACATTAAAGAACGGATTTATCAAAAACTATTACAGGTATCAGGTGAACACAATTATGTTGGCTGTGATGAAGTTGGTGTTGGTGATTTTCTTGGTCCGACAGTCTATGTTTCAGTAAAATTAACTAGTGAAACAATTAATAAACTTAGTGATTTATTTGTCCCTATTCGTGATTCAAAGAAGCTTACTGATGCTGAAATTATGGAAATATATGCGAAAACAAGTCCCTTTATTGAGCATCACAAGCAAGTTGTTTATGATTTTGAAATTGATGGATTAAATAGTATTGCACAAAAAGTCAACTATCACCATGAGAATGTCTTTAATTACGAGAACGAAACAATTATTATTGATTTATTCACAACAATCAATTCATTTTATAAATACTCAAACGAACTTAACATTTCTTGGACTAATAACATCATTTTAGAAACAAAAGCTGATAATAAATTTCTTTGCGTAGCTCTTGCTAGCATTTATGCACGGGCAATTTTCTTACAGGAAATGGCAAAATTGGAAGAAAAATACAATTTTCCCCTACCACTTGGTGCTGGAGCAAAGCCTAAGAATGCAGCAATTGAATTTATTCGTAAGTATTCAAAAAATGAACTAGCAACCTTTTGTAAAACATCATTTAAAACTTTTAATGAAATCGACTAAAAAGAACCATAATGGATTAACCCATTATGGTTCTTTTTCAAATTCAATATCATACTTGCATCTAAGTTAAATATTAATTCTTAATTGATTAAATACGTACTAATTAGATACAAAATTACAAAGTGAACTGGGTAATACCAATAGAAGATTGTAGTCATCATTTGTGAATTGTAACCACGTTTTCCAGAATAAAACCATGTTAACACGATGGAAATCGTACTAAAATAAGCTATTGGAGAAAAATTCAAATAAGTAACGGCATAGTAATTTAAAAATGTTAATAAAACAATCTGAACTAGGTAATTAAATTTGTACATTTTAATCAAATAAAATAAACCAATTAAGGCAACTCCATAAATACTATAATCAATTGGTAAATAGTAACTTATTGCCAACACAATTAAGTATGGAAATACTTTCTTTCTCTCTAGAAGCGTCAACCCATATAAGCCAATCGTTAATGTGAAAAAAATATTTCCACGATATACAATTCCGGGAACTAACATTCCTAACTGACTGATAATCGCCATTTTTCCTAACCGCTTAATATATCGTTCACGATTATGTGTATTAATAAAACCCTCTGTTAATAAAAATGCATATAAAATAAATGACAATCTTCCGATTATCCTAAATATTCTCACACCCGGAAAAATAAAAAGACCGATATGATCAATTGTCATTGTAATTAATGCAATCATTTTCAAAACAAAATTTGACATTTAAACAAACACCTTTCTAAATCCTTAGTTAAGTAATTAAATATATATATATATATCTCATTATTAAAATAATGATTAAATATCTTCAGTAAATTATCTCTCAGTGAATTTAGTTTCATTAATTAAATTATAACATTAATCAGCTTTTAATTTGTGATTATTAATTAATTTATTTGTGGAGTTAATGTGTATTTTAAAGGATAAAGCAAATTCTTAAACTATTATATAATGTTAAAAACCATGAACAACAGTTCATGGTTTTTATTATTTCTCTTAATTTCTTATTCAAATGCTTTTTTTACATTATCATTTTTAATTTCACCGGCATATGTATTTAGCCCTTGGGCTAATTCACTAGCAATATCAATTGCTTCCATTTTATGTTCGGCAATTAAAAGTCCATACTTTAACGTTGCGTTTGTTAAAGCATTAGTTGATGTTCGTGGAACCGCACCCGGCATATTTGCAACCGAATAATGTAATATACTATATTTTTCAAATACTGGATCGTCATGTGTTGTAATTCGATCAATTGTCTCAACACTTCCACCTTGATCAATTGCAATATCAACAATTACTCCACCAGGTTGCATTGCTTTCACCATTTCTTCGGTTATAATTTTTGGTGCTTTAGCGCCTGGAATTAAAATTGTTGAAATCACTAAATCTGATTTTTTAATGCTATCAAATAAATTGTTGTGATTTGATTTTAGAATATTTACACTTGACCCAAAATGATTTTTCAACTCACGGATTCGGTCTTCATTAAGTTCTAAAAGCGTTACGCATGCTCCTAATCCAACTGCCATTTGCGCTGCATTAAATCCGGCTATTCCACCTCCAACAACTGTTACATTTGCTGGTGCTACGCCTGGTGTTCCACCAATTAAGATGCCTTTACCACCATTAATACTTTCTAAAAATTGTGCTCCTAAAGTTACGCTTCTTCGCCCAGCCACTTCACTCATTGGTCTTAAAAGTGGTGTTTTTCCATCTACAACAATTGTTTCATAGGCAAATGCTGTTACTTTATTTTCTAAAAGTGCTGTTGTTAATTCTGGTTCTGCTGCTAAATGTAAATATGTGTATAAAATTAATCCTTCATAAAAGTATTTGTATTCTTCTTGTAATGGTTCTTTTACTTTAATTACCATTTCTTGTTGCCACACATCTTTTGCTGTTGCAACAATTGTTGCTCCAGCAATTTGGTACATTTCATCTGTAAATCCACTTCCTAAACCAGCATTAGTTTCAATAAAAACTTGATGATTTCGTTTACAATATTCTACTACGTTATCAGGAGTTAATCCTACACGCTTTTCATTATTCTTAATTTCTTTTGGTACCCCTATTTTCATTTGTCCTCCACTTCCTAATCTTATTATACACTATTTAATTTTTTTCACAACGAAAATATTTACAAAATTTATTTTGATGAAAAATAGGACTGTTTTAGTCCTAAGTTTCATGTGTTTTATTTTTAATATCCACTAATATCTGGAACTGATGTTAAACTGACATCAGGTTGATTTGGCAATAATTCGCCTTTTTCATTTTTTAGTTTTGGTGCCATTTCATTTTCCAGTTGTGTTAAATCCCAAACATCTTCAGTATACCCTTGATTAATCCACCATTGTTTATCACGTAAATTACTATCTGAAACTTCTGTTGAATCATTACTATCTTGAGTACCATCAATTTCATAAAATGTTACTAGTCCATAGTTAATATGTCCTTTGGTTAACTTAGTATAGAAGTTGTTTCCTCCAACGTTTCGATCATTAACAAATCCTGTATTACCACGTCCGTTATAGTCAACTATTTGTGAGTTAAGTGCAATCGCACCACTTGTACGTCCCGCATTAGTTGGACCAGCGATACCTCCAATGTAATTTCTTCCAGAAACTACTGAATGGTTATATACACGATTGTGATATCCATCATTCCATCCTGAAATACCACCAATATATGATCCCATTCCACCATTGTTTGTATATTTTACTTCACCTGCAAAATATGAATCATTAACTTTTGTTGTAGCACTATTTCCATAACCAATTAGTCCTCCACCACTGTTTGAACCAATTTCTACTTTCATTGTTGAGAACGAACTAATAATCTCTCCTTCTCCACGTCCTACAAGTCCTCCAACATTATCATCACCATCAATATAACCGTGACTCGAAGAGTATCTAACAATTGAACCTGTACGGTTAAATCCTACTATTCCTCCAGCACCTGACCAGTTTGGGTCACCTGTTGTAACAAATGAAGACTTAACATTACCAAAGAATTTTGCATCTTCAATTAAACCTACTGCAGATCGACTATTTGAACCATTTTGGGCTACTATTCCTGAAATATAATATTTCCCGCTTACATCACCTTTAACAGTGATATTTTTAATATACCCATGATTTAAACCTACTAATAATGCAACTTCATCATAATTAGGAGCATCAATTGCAGCACTTTCAAGAGTAAGGTTTTGGATATTTGGTTTAGAATTTTCTACTCCGGTAATATCTTGTCTCGTACCAACTTCACCAAACATTGCAATTTTCTCTGATTTTGTTTCTGTTCCTCGACTGATATAAAGATCTTTAACTGTGTGATTTTCGCCATCAAAGTTTCCGGTAAATGATTTTGAGAATACACTATCAAAACCGACTCCTCCTTGGGCAGTATTAGTTGTAAAGTTATACCCGATTGGCTTAAATCCATCTGTACCAAATCCACCATCAACATCTGCACGCTTATCTGTTCCTGATGCTGAAGCATCAATATCATTTAATAATGCATAGTTACCATTAAATGGACGATAAGTACGTTGATATTTAGCAATTGTTAAATCGACTCTTCTCGGATTAGCTTTGTCTTCTTCCACAAATTCAACACGTCCTGATTGTGGACTATCTTCATAACCAATACTTTCTAATTCATATACATTTGTAATGTATGCTGTATTATCTCCTGAACAGTCATCTTTTCCATCAGAATTTGCATCACCACATGAATAAATCTTACCATCTGGTCCTGGATCAATTCGTGGTGCTTTATATTCAAAGCCATCTATTAAATATTCACGATTTGTACCGATTTCATAAATACCGATATTGTATTCTTGATTTTGTTCAATCTTCGTTATATTTCCACTATACTCTTTAATTCCAGCAAAGTTTGGATCTAATGCTTCTTCATAGATTTTCTCCCCTTTACCTACAGTTAATCCTTTTCTAATGATGAACTTGTAAGTGAAGCGTGTTTCTGAACGATAATTAGACATATCTACTTTTTGCTTCATATCTAAATCCATTGCATCGAATTTAGAAGAAATCTCAATTGGATCCATCAATACTGTTACTTTTGTTGGCTTAGTTGTTTCATTAGTATCTTCGTCAACAACTTTAAACTCTACTGGATATACCTCACCAATTGTTTGATTAACTTCAGATGATCCAACATTTGTTACTTTATCTGTAATGTTTCCATCTTGACGGTCATATGCATAAACAGAGTGCATATCTAATTTATATGTTTCATTTCCGGCTGTTACTTTTTGTAACGTAACATCTTTTGCATATAAATATGGTGCATCTTCTGGTAATATTCCATCTTCTGGTAACACAATTACATCAATTTGTTTCTCAACAACTTCACTATTCGTTGTGTTTGTTCCTTTAATTACTGCAACATATTCTCCATATTTTGCATCTTTAACAAGTGTTGTTGATTTAACTTCAACATTTGCATCATGACCTTCTAAACTACTTGCCATTGCATTTGAATTTGTTAAGATAAAGCTATTTATCTCAGCACCTGCTTTTGCTACTGTTTGTTCATTTGTATAAATTGTCTCTGCATGTATCATCATTGTATCATTATCATTAAATACTGTCTCATCTGTGTAGATGATTACTTTTTCTGCTGTTTTAGAAGTATTATTATCGCTATCTTTAACTGATAATTCTTTCATAAACATTCCAAAACGATCTGTATTAATATTAGTAGGATAAACTATTTCACTTGTTAAATCTCCATCTTTAACATCAAATGCTACTGCCCCAAATAATGCATTTTCAAACTTAGAATTACGCTTA
>CAZFWW010000027.1:0-15985 GCA_964522645.1 uncultured Mycoplasmatales bacterium | reverse complement strand
GCTTTTTCGACAATACCTAATCCTTTTAGTAGTTCATCACGTTGAATTTTAATTTTCATTTAGTCTCCTATTGTTGAATTATATTATAAGTAATAATAATAATAAGGCTGTGCATATGTGCATAACCAAAAATACTACTTGTATTATAGCATTTTTTAAACCCACTAATTATTTTTTATTGTTTATTTTCTGTGACAAAAGATTATAGTCTTTTTCGTTTTTTTGTTTAAAAGTTTCAAAGGTGTTAAATGTTTTTACAGAATTAGAGTGGTCTTTCTGTTTTAAGTCACAAGAAATCTCTTTGTGTGTCATTTTTAGTTTAGTTCGATAAAAGTAAATACAGAACTTTCGCGCCTTAACGGTATCACGTTTTCGACTTTTTGACTTTAATTCACTTTCTGTGATTTCATAATAATCACATATAATATTTGCGATTTCTTTTGCAGTCATTTGGCGAATATTACCTGTCGCCTTATTAACATTGTTAATTGCTTGACTTTCCGAATAAATATGGTTTTCAGTATCAAAAGTTAACATTTCCATTTTAATTGAATTTATGTATCCTAGTAGTTCACGGACACTATTAGAGCTATCAATAAAAATCCTAATTGCTGCTTCTTCAATGTTTAAATCAATTTTGTGCGCATGATAACGGAAAATTTGCGTTTTTGTATCTGAGTCTGGAAATTGAATTGGTTCAACAAGACCTGATAAAAAGCGGGTTAATAAACGTTCTTCAAAATTAAGTTCTTTTGGTGGAACATCAGATGTTATAATAACGTATTTATTGTGATTACGCATATGTTCAAAAATGGAGAAGAATTCATTTAAAGAACCTTCTTTTGTTCGTAGCATTTGAATATCATCAATGATAAAAACATCCAAATTAAAATATAATTCTTTGAAATTTTCCAGTTTATCAGTTGAATTAAGTCCACCTTTAAATAGACTTGTGTAGTCATTTAAAAATTCAGTTGCGTTTTTGTATAAAATCTTTGCTTCGGGTTTTTCTTGGACAATTTGATTTCCAAGAGCCGTGATAATATGCGTTTTTCCAATTCCACTAGATCCATAGATGAAAAAAGGATTAAAAGTTAGTTGTGATGAGTTATTCACAATATCGTGAATAACTTGTTTACACGAGTTGATTATCTTTTGATTATCGTACGAATAAAAGTAATTTTCAAATGTATATGATGGATTTAAATTTGTTTGCTCATATGTCCAAATTCCATTTGATATTTCTGGTTGGGAAATATCATTTATTGTCTCGGCTGGTATTGGTTTTTCCACAACATCATGTTCATTTAAAACAAATGATAATGAGAGGTTTGGACTCATAGATTCTTGTAATAACTTTAAAATTTTTTGGTAAAATATTCCATCAGTATCTTTTAAGACACTATATGCTAATTCATCAACTTTAACAATAGCTAATTCATGATTTAAATGTAGTAGTTTGGAATTAGAGAACAAGAATTCAGTTAAATCTTCACTTTCTTGTGATTTAAACTTTTTAATTATCTTGTCCCATGTAAATAAACTTTCCATAATTCACCTCTTATTCCCATATTATACACATTATAACACAAGTTTTTCACACAATGTGATTTCTCGCATAAAATGTTGTTTTTATTCACATTATGTGACTTAGTAATAAAATTTTGAATTAATATTTTAGTGATTATATTTTGAAAATATTGCATAAATTTTGGAAAATGTAAATAAATTTATAATTATGTACTATTTTTATAGTATAATATGATAAAAGAGTATCATATATATATAATAAAGAAAATTTAAGGATGAGAAATGTTTAATATATTAATAGTAGAAGATGAAAAGGTAACAAATGATTTAATAACTTTTAAATTGAAAAAAGAAGGTTATGAAGTTGTTCAGTCTTTTGATGGAGAAACAGCAATTGAAGTTTTAAAAAGAATGAATTTTCACTTAATAATTACAGATATAGTAATGCCTGGAAAAGATGGGTATGAAGTTTTAGATTTTATTAACGAAGAGAATATTGAAGTATCGACAGTTATTTTAAGTTCTTTAAGCAGTGATGTTGATCAATTGAAAGGTTTTAATTATCGAATTGATGATTACATAACAAAACCATTTAATATTGAAATATTAGTTGCAAAAATTAATATGATTATTAGGCGTCTTTATAATTACTATAAGGAAACAGAATTGAAATATGATGAGAATGCATTATTAATTGATAATGAGAAAATACTATTTTCAACAAAAGAATTTGAAGTTTTAGAATATCTTTATACAAATAAATTGAAATATTGTTCTAAGGAAGATATTTTTGATTATGTTTGGGAGGGTAGTGACTCAACTTCAATTCGAGTAGTTGATTATACAATTAAACGTATTCGAAAAAAAATGGGTGAGTACAGTGGATTTGTCCAAACAAAAATTGGAGTCGGTTATAAATACGATGAAGAAGAAAGCTAAAGAATCATTAGTTAAGCGGTTAAGTGAACAGTTTATTTATTTGAATTTTGCAATAGTTATATTTTTAATTGTTATGCCTTTATCGTATTATCAATTATTTATTTCTAGCCAGTATTATAAACTTGAGCGTTACATCAAGGAAAATGATGTTAGTGCTAGTCAAGTTGGTAATTATGTAATAGAAGAAGGTTATGATTTACGTAGTGATGTCGGTGAAGTATTTGAAACAAAAAGTCGAATCTGTATGGCAGAAGATGTGCAAATATTAGAAAAAACAAATGCATCAAGTAAGAAGGTTGTTGTCACTTTTACAAATGGCTGTGAGCCGATGGTTATCGGTCTTAATTATGTATTATTACATGGATTTACGGTATTTTATTTCTTGATTGCGATTGTTAGTGCTTTAGTTGTTATTTTAGCTAACTTCTATAACTTGAGTGGAATTAAAATTCAAATAAAAAAAGCTTTTACTAAAATCGAAGAACAAGTTGAAGAAATGAAAATCATCGGTGGACCTGAATATGAGAAAAAAGAGGCAGCGTTTAGTGAGTTCCAATCGCTGATTAATGATATTGATGATTTAAATATCCAGATTAATAATTATATCTTTGAACGTCACACGCTTGTATCAACACTAAATCACGAGTTGAAATCTCCAATAAATAAAATGAATTCTTTAATTCAAGCTCATCAAATGGAAATACCTGGATATGAAAATTCAGACCAAATTATTGGAGAACTTGAACACGAATTAGATGTATTATTAAATATAGTTAATTTTACTTTAGATATTTTTGTTAAATCAAATTTAAAAGAAATATCAAAGGTTGATATCACCAAATCAATTGAAAAGATTTTGAAACGTAGTCACGATAAACTTAAATTAAATAATTTAACGTATAAATTGACTAAAAGTGCAAATTTAATAATTGACAGTGATGCTCGATTAGTTGATTTAATACTTAGTAACTTAATTGAGAATATTTGTAAGTACGCTGAGAAAAGCAGTGAATTTACAATTGATATTTCAGAGGATCAAGTAATTATTGAAAATAAAGTAAGTAACATTAGAAAAGTTGGAACACAACAAGGACTTAAGTTATCAACACAACTTGTAAGAACTGTCGGTTATGACTTGACATATTCGGAAGAAAATAATATCTTTAAAGTGATATTAGCCCAAACACCAGAAGCAAAAGCAAAAGAACTATAGCAAGATTATTATTAATCTTGTTATTTTTTTAAATATAACTAATAATTAAGTATAAAGATAAATCAATTGCTTTTCGTACTATTTTTGTTAACAATATACATAAAAATGAACAAAATAGCAAATAGTGAGTTATATTTATAAAAAAGGATAAGTTTAGCGTTACCCCACAGAAAATAAATTAGTTGCTTTATATTGTCCGGAAAACGCCGAAAATAAAGAAACAAGCCAAAAAAAGTCAAAAATATGCTATAATATGGATTAAAGGAGTAATTTAATGAATAGTAATGTAGAAACAAATTATGATGCATCAAATATTGATGTTTTAGAAGGATTAGAGGCGGTTAGAAAACGTCCGGGTATGTACATTGGTTCAACTTCAGAAAGAGGTTTGCACCATTTAGTTTGGGAGATTGTTGACAATTCAATAGATGAAGCGTTGGCAGGTTATGCAAGTCTGATTACAGTTGATATTAATGAAGATAATTCGATTACAGTAACAGATAATGGACGTGGAATTCCAACAGATATTCACCCAAAAACTAACGTAAGTGCTTTAGAAACAATAATGACAGTACTACACGCTGGTGGAAAATTCGGTGGTGGCGGATATAAGGTATCTGGAGGACTACACGGTGTAGGTGCATCGGTAGTAAATGCGTTATCAATCTGGACAAAAGTAGAGGTTCATCGTGATAATAAAATTTATTTCCAAGAATATTCACAAGGTAAAACACTAGAACAGGTTAAAGAGATAGGTACAACAGATGAAAATGGAACAAAAGTTTCATTTAAGCCTGATGCTGGAATATTTACAGAAACTACAGAATTTAAATATGAAATTTTAAAAAATCGTTTAAAGGAACTTGCTTATCTAAATAAGGGAATTAGAATTCTTGTAAGTGATAAACGTGGTTTAGAATTGGTATCAGATGAATTTTATTTTGAAGGTGGAATTTCTGAATACATAAAAGATTTAAATGATGGAAAAGAAGTCATAAACGAAACAATTTTCGCATGTGAAGATGAAGAAAACGAAATTATTGTTGATGTTGCATTTCAATATAACTCAAATTACAATTCAACAATTATGTCGTACGTAAATAACATCAAAACCCATGAGGGGGGAACACATGAAGAAGGATTTAAAACAACATTAACTAGAATGTTAAATTCTTATGCCCGAAAAAACAATTTATTAAAAAACGAATCATTACTAGGTGAAGATGTTCGTGAAGGAATTATGGCGATTGTTTCAATTAAACACCCAAACCCTCAATTTGAAGGACAAACAAAAACAAAATTAGGAAATTCCGACGCAAGAGTAGCAGTTGCAAATGTATTCTCAAAAGAAATTGAAAGATTTTTATTAGAAAATCCTAAAGAAGCTCGTTTGTTAATCGAAAAAGGTTTAACGGCATCAAGAGCACGTCAAGCTGCGAAAAAAGCTCGTGAATTAACGCGTAAAAAGTCAGCGTTTGAATCAACTTCACTTCCTGGAAAACTTGCAGATTGTTCAAGTAAAGACCCAGAAATTTCAGAAATCTATGTAGTCGAGGGGGATTCAGCCGGTGGAAGTGCTAAACAGGGGCGTGATCGTCACTATCAAGCAATCTTACCACTACGTGGAAAAGTTATCAACGTAGAAAAAGCCAATATTAATAAAGTGTTAGCAAATGCGGAGATTGCAGCAATGGCAGCAGCATTTGGTACAGGATTAGGAAAAGATTTTGATTTAGAGCGTTTAAGGTATCATAAAATCATTATAATGACCGATGCCGATGTTGATGGGGCTCACATTAGAACGTTATTATTAACATTCTTCTATCGTTTTATGCGTCCATTAATCGAGGATGGATATGTTTATATTGCTCAACCACCATTATTCAAAGTTAGTCAAGGTAAACGTGTAGAGTATGCATACACTGATAGTGAAAAAGAGGAGTATGTAAAAACGTTTAACCAAAACCAAAAAATTGGTATTCAAAGATATAAAGGTCTTGGAGAGATGAATCCAGAGCAATTATGGGAAACAACAATGGATCCAGAAGTAAGAACGTTATTGAAAATAACTTTAGAAGAAGCTGAGATGGCTGATCGAATTTTTGAAACGTTAATGGGTGATGAAACAGAACCAAGAAAAATCTTTATACAAGAAAATGCAAAATATGCAACAGTTGATATTTAATAGAATGGAGAATTATGACAAGTGATAAACAAACAAATAAGAATATTGTTGATGAAATGTCAAATTCATTTTTAGATTATGCGATGAGTGTTATCGTATCACGTGCTTTACCAGACGTACGTGATGGATTAAAACCGGTACACCGTCGTATTTTGTATGCAATGAATGACTTAGGAAATACTGCAGATAAACCATATAAAAAATCTGCAAGAATCGTTGGGGATGTTATTGGTAAGTACCACCCGCACGGTGATAGTTCTGTATATGATGCAATGGTTAGGATGTCTCAAGACTTTTCTTACCGTAGTCCGCTTGTAGATGGACATGGAAACTTTGGTTCAATCGATGGTGATGGTGCAGCAGCAATGCGTTATACAGAAGCAAGAATGTCAAGATTAGCAATGGAGTTATTAAAGGATATTAATAAAAATACCATTGATTACCAAGAAAACTATGATGGAAGTGAAAGTGAACCTGTTGTTTTACCGGCTCGTGTTCCAAACTTACTTGTTAACGGTACAAGTGGGATTGCAGTTGGGATGGCAACAAGCATTGCCCCTCATAATTTACGCGAGGTTGTAAGTGCAGTAATTGCTTATATTGAAAATGAAGATATTACAATATTAGAATTAATGGAACATATAAAAGGACCTGATTTCCCTTTAGGTGCGCAAGTATTAGGAGATGCAGGAATAAAAAAAGCTTATGAAACAGGAAATGGATCAATTCGTGTTCGTTCAAAATATGATATAGTATATGATCAACGTGATCGTGCGTCAATTATTGTAACGGAAATTCCGTTCCAGGTTAACAAAGCGGCATTAGTTGAGAAAATTGCACTATGTGTTAAGGAAAAAAAGGTTGAAGGAATTGTTGATTTACGAGATGAGTCAGATCGTGATGGAATTCGTATTGTAATGGATTTAAACCGTGCTGCAACTCCAGAAGTAGTAATTAATAACCTATTTAAACATACACAATTAGAATCTAGTTTTTCATTTAATATGTTAGCACTTGTACATGGAGAGCCTAAAGTATTAAACTTAAAAGAAATAATCATGTATTATGTTGAACACCAAATTGAAGTTACACGTCGTAAAACCCAATTTGAGTTAGATAAAGCAGCAAATCGTGCTCACATTCTTGAAGGTTTAAAAATTGCACTAGATAATATTGATCGTGTTATTCATATTATTAGATCTGCAAAAACTCAAGAAGAAGCAATGTCAAATTTAACAAATGAATTTGAATTAACAGAAAAGCAAGCAAAATCAATCTTGGAAATGCAATTACGTCGTTTAACAGGATTAGAACGCGAGAAAATTGAAGATGAATTAGCGGAATTATTAAAATTAATTGAAAATTTAAAATTAATTTTAGATACTCCACAAATGATTAAAGATATTATCGTTGAAGATTTACATGACATCTCAGTTCGTTTTGGTAGTGATCGTCGTACTGAAATTATTGCAGGTAATTTTGAATCAGATTTAGACTACGAATCTTTAATTGAAGAAGAGAATGTAATAATTACTTTAACAGAAGCTGGTTATATTAAACGTTTAAGTGCGGATACATATAAAAAGCAAGGTCGTGGAGGAAAAGGTCTAAAAGGAATGAATGTAAATGATGAAGACCAGGTTTCGCAAATGTTATTTACGTCAACTCATAGTGATGTATTGTTCTTTACTAATACTGGTAAAGTATTTAAAGCACGTGCCCATAAAATTCCAGAATATTCACGAACTGCAAAAGGTCTACCATTATTAAATTTAATTGATATTGATAAAGGTGAGAAAATTACAAATTTAATTTCAATAGATGAATATAAAGAAGATCAATACCTAATGATTGTAACTGAACGTGGTTTAGGTAAGAAAACTAGTTTAAAAGAATATTCACGTATTAATCGTAATGGTAAGAAGGCAGTAATTTTAAATGAAGGTGATGTTGTTAATACTGTAAAAGTAATTAATGAAAATGAACATCTAATAATCGCTTCTCATTTAGGTAAAGCACTTCATGCACATGAAAGTTCATTTAGAGCCCAAGGTAGAACGTCACGTGGTGTAAGAGCATTAAGACTTGCAGAAAACGATTATATTATTGGAGCAGAAATAGTATCAGAAGATGATTTAGTTGTAACAATTAGTGAAAAAGGATATGGTAAAGCAACGTTGATTGATCAATATCGTGTCCAAAATCGTGGTGGTAAAGGAATTAAAAACTTAAATATTTCTGAGAAAAATGGTAATGTAATAAGTATTAAAAAAATTGCTAAAGATGAATTAGAAAATTATGACTTGTTAATTATTACTGAACATGGACAAGTAATCAGAATTTCTGGAACAGATATTAAAATTTCTTCACGTGCAACGCTTGGTGTAACATTAATGAGAATGAGCGAAGGTGATCGTGTAGCAAATGTTGAACTGATTGAGTTAGGTGATGAGGAAACTGAAGAAGATGTTTCACGTGAAACATTTGAAGGTGATGAAAATGTCGAAAATTAATAGTCAAATAAATACAATAGTTAAAGCCTTAATGGTTTTAACTATTCTTTTAATTAATTCACTACCACTATCAGCATCATACTTTGAACCAAATATTGTAGCAAACTCTTCAATTTTAGTAAATGCCGATGATGGTATGATTTTGACAGGGAATAAAATCGATGAACAATTTGGGATAGCAAGTATAACAAAACTTATGTCAGTGTATGTTGCATTAGATATTATTGAAAAAAACAAAATTGACATGAATGAAAAAGTTACAATTTCTGAGCGTGTTTCTAAATTAAAAGCTGAATCACCATCTGCATCAGGTGTTTGGTATAATAAAGGTCAAAAAGTAGCAATAAAGGATTTGCTTGAACTGTCAATTGTATATTCAGATAATAGTGCAATTATGGCGTTAGCAGAACACTTAAGTGGTTCTGAAGCAGAACACGTTAGGCAAATGAATGAAAAATCAAAACAACTAGGAATGAACAATACAATGTTCTATAATGTATCTGGACTGACAATGTCTGATTTGGGAACAATACAAGTTCCAGGTACAAAACCAACAGATTATAATGTTTCGACGAGTAGAGATATTGCAATTATGATTGATTCATTATTAGATGATTATCCTCAAATTCTAGATATAACGCAAATGCAAACAGTTAGTTATAACGGAGAAACCCTAAATACTTGGAATATGATGCTACCAGATCAAATGCTTGCATATGAAGGAGTTAAAGGGCTAAAAACAGGAACAAGTTTGGAAGCAAAATCATGCTTTGCCGGATATTATACTGATAAAAATGGGAAAAATTTCATTTCTGTTGTCTTAGGTGCAGATGCAAGTTCTGATCGTTTTTATCAAACACAAATCATGTATGATTGGGAAAATAAATTAAATTATAATGAGTTTATTAACAGTGAAGAAACAAAAGAATTTTATCTTCATCAATCAATTAATGGTAAATATAATCTTCATCCAAAGCAAAGTGTTGAACTTATAAATGAAATTTCACCGCAATTGCAACTAGAAAAAATTGAATATAATCCAGAATATTTTGATGAAAATGGGATGAAAAGTGAAATACCCAAGGGAGAAACAATAGTAAGTCTTCACTATCGAGTTCTCAATGACGAAACAGCAAAACAGATGCGTTCAATTAATGGGAAAGATGGTTACATGGTGATAGATTATGTAGCTAATGTTGATGTTAAAATGAAAAATGAAATACTAATATTTATCTCAGCAATTCCAAGTTATATTAAAAGTCTGTTTGCAGGAATATTATAAATGTTTCACGTGAAACATTAGAGGAGGAAAAATGAAAAAAACATTCTATGTAACAACACCAATTTATTATCCATCAGCAAAATTACATTTAGGACACGCCTACACGACAATTGCAGCCGATGTTATTAAGAAATATAAAGAGCAAGAAGGATACGATGCTTATTACTTAACAGGAACAGATGAACATGGTGAAAAAATCGAAAAAAAAGCAAAAGAAAATGGCGTAGAACCAAAAGAATACGTTGATGAAATAGTTAAAGATATCAAAGAATTATGGAAAAAATTGCAAATTGAAAATGATAAATTCATCAGAACAACGGATGAAAATCATATGAAGCAAGTACAATATATTTTTGATAAATTGTTAAAACAAGATGATATTTATAAAGATGTATATGAAGGGAAATATTGTACTTCATGTGAAAGTTTCTTTACTGAAACACAATTGAATTCTGGTAAATGTCCTGATTGTGGAGGAGAGGTAAAACTTGTCAAAGAGGAATCGTATTTCTTTAAATGTTCAAAATATGTTGACAAATTGATGGAACATTATAATGCAAATCCTGATTTCATTTTACCAGTAACTCGTAAAAATGAATTAGTTAATAGTTTTATTAAACCAGGATTACAGGATTTAGCAGTTTCAAGAACAAGTTTTGACTGGGGAATTAAAGTTAAAGGTGATGAAAATCATGTTATCTATGTTTGGATTGATGCGTTATCAAACTATATAACAGCATTAGATTATATGGATGCTGATGAGGCGTTTAATAAATACTGGCCTGCAGGTGTTCAATTGTTAGGGAAAGAAATAATTAGATTCCACGCAATATATTGGCCAATGATTTTAATGGCATTAGATTTACCACTTCCAAAAAGATTGTTTGCCCATGGGTGGTTACTAATGGATAGTGATAAAATGTCAAAATCAAAAGGAAACGTAATTTATCCTGAATTTTTAATTGATAATTATGGTGTTGATACAATTAGATATTATCTAATGCGTGAAGTGCCATTTGGTGATGATGGACAATTTACTCCTGAAACATATGTTAATCGAATTAATAACGACTTAGCCAATGACTTAGGTAATTTGGTTAATCGAACAATTTCAATGACAAACAAATATTTTAATGGTACTGTTAATGATAAAAAAATTGACTTTGAAGAAAAGCGATGGTTAGACCAAATATTTGTAACAGAATTTGCAAAATATCAAGCAAATATGGAACAATTATTTTTCTCAAAAGCCTTAGAAAATATGTGGACAATAATTAGTTCAACAAACAAATTTATTGATTTAACAAGTCCGTGGGTGTTAGCAAAGGATGAAAATAAAAAAGAATTATTAGAAGCAGTTATGTATGAATTATTACATACAATTAAGAAAATTGGAATTCTGATTTCTCCATTTATGAAAGAAGCAGCAAAGAAAATTAAAACTCAATTAAATATTGAAAATGATTATCAATTTATTAATTTAGATGTTAGAGAACAACAATTTAATGTGGTTGAAAAAACAGAAATAATTTTCCCAAGATTAGAAACAGAAGTTGAAATCGAAAAAATCAGAAATGAAATGACAAAAGGTTTAGTTGAAGCAAAAGAAAAATTAATAGTAAAAGAGGAGACAGAAATGATTGAATTTACAGATTTTACAAAAGTTGAATTAGTAGTTGGTGAAGTAATGCAGTGCAAAAAACATGATAACGCAGAAAAATTATTAGTATTTCAGATAAACGTTGGTACTCACGTTAAACAAATTGTTTCAGGAATTGCAGAGTTTTATCAACCAGAAGAATTAATTGGAAAAAAAGTAGTAGTAGTAAATAATTTAAAGCCTGTTAAATTACGTGGAGAAGAATCAAATGGAATGATTTTATCAACAGAAGAGAAAAATAATGTAAAAGTTGTAGAAGTTGCAAGCGATATTGCAGCAGGAACGGAGATTGCTTAATGATTGATACTCACATCCATCTAGCACATGAAAAGTATCATGATGATTTAGATGAAGTTGTTACAAGTGCAAAAGCAAATGGTGTTCAACGAGTGGTGCTAATTGGTTGTGATAATCCATCAATACCAGATGCAATCAAATTATGGGAATCTGACTCAGAATTTTATCAGTTAGCGATTGGTTGGCACCCTGTTGATGTCAGATATTTTAATGAAGAAAATAAAAAGATGATGTTAGATGCAATTGAAAAATATCCAGTGGTAGCGATCGGAGAAATTGGGTTGGACTATTATTGGTATCCTGAAGAAAAAGAAGAACAATTAAAGTTGTTTGAGTATCAAATTAAACTTGCTAAAGAAAAAGGATTACCAATTATTATTCATGCCCGAGAAGCATATGATGATTGTTATGAGATGTTGAAAAAATATGCACCAATTAGTGGAGTAATGCATTCATACGCAGATAGTGCTGAAAATGCTGAACGCTTTGTTGAATTAGGAATGCACATTGGATTATCAGGGCCAATAACATTTAAAAATGGACAAAGTCAAAAGAATACAGCGAAGTTAATTCCATTAAATCGATTATTGCTTGAAACAGATGGTCCGTATTTAACACCAGTACCATTTAGAGGGAAAAGAAATCGTCCGGAATACATAGAATATGTAGCTGAGGAAATTGCATTACAAAAAGGTATTAGTAAAGAAGAAGTAATTGACCAAACAACAATTAATGCGAAGAAACTATTTGGAGGAGTTTAATGTTTAAACCAGACGTATACGTAAAGCACGTTCATGATATTGATTATCAAAAGTTAAAAGAAACAGGTGTTAAATTAATTTGTTTTGATGTAGATAATACACTTGATCGTCCCGACCGCATAACAACAAAGTTAGAAGCCAAAGTTGATATGACTTTAGGATTAGTAAATGAGTTAGGATTTGATGTGTTATTGTTTTCTAACAACTCAATTGAAGAACGTGTTTCTTCATTTGCTAAATTAACGAACTACGATTATGTAGCATGGGCAAGAAAGCCATTTCAAAAAAATTATAAAAAACATCCAAAGATTAGGAAATATAAAAAAGAAGAAGTTGTTTTTGTTGGTGATAAAGTTGTAACTGATATTGTCGGAGCAAAAATCTATGGTTCAACGGCGATTTTAGTTGATCCAATATATCCTAAAAGTAAAAAGTGGTATTCAATTATCATGAAAGTTTCAGAAAGTATCTTCACTTCAATAATTGGATTTAAGCGAGGTAACTATTATGGATCATAAGTGTACAGGCTGTGGAATAACGTTACAAATTGATGATAAAACAAAAGTAGGTTATGCCAATAAAATTGAAGCCGATTTATGCCAAAGGTGTTATCGCTTAAAGAACTTTAATGAAACACCAGATGTAATGTTAGAAGATGAAGTTTTCATTGATATTCTTAAAACAATTGCTGAAAAAAAAGAACTAATTGTTTGGGTTGTTGATTTATTTGATTTTAATGGTTCATATATGCGTAAGGTTAAAGAGATAATCAAAAAAAATCCGACAATTCTAGTTGGGAACAAACGAGACTTACTACCTAAGGCAGTTAACGATCAAAAGTTAATTGATTGGTTGGATGATCAAATACCACAAGATGTTAACTTACAAGATATTATTGTTTTATCTGCAACGAAAAAAAAGAATATTGATCATTTATTAGATTTAATTGAATTTTACGGAAAAGGACGTGCTCATATAATTGGTGTTACAAACACAGGAAAGAGTACAATCATTAATACAATTGTTAAAAGTATTGATCCCAAAAGAGAAACTGGAATTTTAACATCTTATTATGCGGGAACAACACTAGCAAGTATTGAAATTGCTGTAAATGCTAAAACAAAGATTATTGATACTCCAGGAATCATTAATAGTGGTCAATTGTCAAATTATGTATCAAAAGAAACATTAAAACAGATATTACCCAAAAGTGAAGTTCGTGCTCGTACATACCAACTTAATCCAGAGCAGACATTATTTGTTAGTGGATTTGTTCAACTAGATTATATTAGTGGAGCAAGGAGTTCATTTACAGTATATATGAGTAATGCCCTTGATATCCATCGTACTAAATTAAGTAACGCATCAGAATTACGTGAAAATCATTTGGGAGAAAAATTATTATCACCTCCAACAAAATCAGAATTAAAAAACATTACTGAATGGAAAACAATGAAATTTACAATTACAGAAAAGAAAACAGATATTGTTGTATCGGGGATGGGTTGGTTCACCGTTAATAGCGTTTCTGAACCAATGGAAATTGCAGTTACGGTTCCAGTGCAAGTCGCAGTAAAAACACGTAACTCAATTATATAGGAGAAAAATGAAAAAACTTACAAGTAAACAACGTGCTGAATTAAAAAGTGTAGCACAGAGATTAAAACCACTATTTATTATTGGAGCAGCCGAAGTACATGAAAATGTATTAAAAGGAATAGATGATACATTTAACAATAAAGAATTAGTTAAAGTTAAAGTTAATCGTGTTGATAAAACAGATAAAACAATTGTTCGTCGAATTGCTGATGAGATTGAAAAGAATATTGATGTTCAAGTGGTAGCAGTAATTGGAACAACAATTATTTTATATCGCCAACATCAAGAAGAAGATAAAAGAATTTTAAATGGATAATTTAAAACAAAGCATTCAGCAAGAACTTAAATTAAGTTTATCTGAAAAACGCTATCAACATGTAATGCGAGTAGTACAAACCGCTAGGGTAATAGCAGAAAAATATCAAGTGAATTTAACGCAGGTGGAAATTGCAGCACTTGCCCATGACATTACAAAGGAAAAGGATAAACTTTGGCATGTCGAGCAATTTAAGTACCAAAATATGAATGATAATTTTATTCTAGAGACAGAACCAGTAATGCATAGTATTACGGGAGCATATTATCTTAAAGAACATTATGAAATAGAAGATAAACAGATTTTAAATGCAATAACCTATCATACACTGGGACATCCTCAGATGGATGATGTTGCTAAGGTTGTATATATTGCAGACTACATTGAACCAAATCGTAAACAATCAGGAGTTGATAAACTTCGAAAGATGGTAGGAGAAAGTTCATTGGATCAAATTGTATATGAAATTGTTAAAAATGAAAAAGCATATTTAACAACTATCAACAAAAAAATGCATCCAGATACAATTGCATTATATGAAAAGTTGCAGCAAAAATATTCATAATTGAATTATTTATTAAGGTTAGATAAACAATAAGTATTTTTTATTGGAAAAATTGGATGAAAAAGAAAATATATTTGAGTTTAAGATACACTTTTAATGCCGTTAAATAAAAAATCAAATAGATAATGAACTGAACCCACAAAAGTGGAATAAGAAATAAAAAAGCTTAAATATACATTAAATGACATGCCACTGAAGTCAGTTTTCTTTGTCTAAGTACTTTTTGTGTTAACTATAATTTATTATGCCTTTATCAATTGAAAAATCTAAATATAGAATCTGTTGGTATTTTTGTTAAATTTATTTTATCTGTTAAATGACCAAAGAAACTTATTAGCAGTTCATAATCAAACTTAACATTGATTGGATTATTTTTATCTTTATAGAAATGGTATAAAACGCAGGTGAGTGTATATTAAGATTATTAGCAGGTGAAAATAGAAATGTTTTCAAAAAATGAAGTTTACGTGATATAATAGTTATATAACAAAACTAAATTAAATAAGGAGTATTTTAGACTATGAAATACATATATTTTTTAAAATATTTATTACAAAACGTCTCTGTTGGTGTATTAATAATATTTGGTTTCTATCCATCTTTAAATGAAGCATTTGATGAACACACGGTTAAACATTTTACAAAAGTAGGAGATCAGCATCGGGCTTTTAAGTATTATTTATTAAAGAACAAAATAACCGAAAAACCATATTTTTTAAAAAATGGTTTTGAGTTGAAAATCGAATTCAAAATGTCAGTTCTTGAATTGACAGAAGAAGAATTAAAATTAGAGTATCCGATTGATATTATAAGAAAAAACAATATCAATTGTTAATTGTATATATTATTAGCAAATAGGTTAGATTATTCTGACCTATTTTTTTATTAAACATTCTAGTTTGATTGGTGAAATTTAAAAAACTCTATTATTTACTATTTAGCTTCTATGATAGTATTGGGTGTGTTAGGTGAGCTGTTTTTGCTTTAATAATAAATGTGTATATTTCATAATTTTCTCCCAAATTAAACGATAATAATAAATATAGATTACAAATAGTAAATAAAAACCGAAAAAGATTTGACTTTAGAGCAAAAATTTTGTATAATATCTATTGGTGTTTAACA
>CAZFWW010000026.1:0-16459 GCA_964522645.1 uncultured Mycoplasmatales bacterium | reverse complement strand
TATTATAAAGAGATATTCAATAGATGAAATTATGATATTTGAGGATCAACTTAGATTATCGTCAAGTGAAATTATGCGTAAAATTGGATTAGATATAATTACAGAAGTGATAAAACATTATGGGTTAACAGAAGAAAACTATAAAATTCTTTGTAAATACAGAAGTGACAATATTCTATGGATTTCTGAAACAGCAAAAATGATTGAAACAGAAAAAATGTTCACTTTTCATACTGAAGAAAATAGTTGATAATAATTAATTGGAGGAGTTAACAATGAGTTTAGAAATACTGCGTAAAAATTTTAATGAAATAAGAAAAAATCCAGAAACTTGGAGTCATTTCAAATATAAAGATGATGAAACGAAAATAAATCGCTATGCTATTGCCAAAGAATTGCAATATAATATCCAAGAAAGTGATTATGATTTTATTAAATTTTTAATGGAAGAAGAAATTAAGTGCAGAAAAAATGATCCGTTTCAAGGATATAGTGAATGTTTACTCTTATTATCATACTTATTAGCTAGTTATAAAAAACCAGAAAATGTTTTGATTTTTGAAAAAGCTAAATTGGCAAATTTTGATACGTATTGTGGCTATGATGAGCGCTTCATATTTTCAGCGGGGATTAAAAAGACATATGATTATTTACAAAAATTAGTTCTTAACAATAGTAGTAATGCATATCTTTTTAGAAATGATAAATTAATTGAAACAACAATTACGGATAGTGATATTAATGATTTTTTTGAAAAATTAAAAAATATTTTACCAAAAGAAATAGAAAATGAAAATATTACTTCTAGGATATCAACAGTAATAACACTAAAAGAAGTAAAAAAATTTGATGTTCTGTATGAAGAGTTAGAAAACACACCTAATATAGAGGCTAATACTTGTGCTTATTATGCTAGATTAATAGGTAATTATGAAAAAGAAATTTATTATAAAAATATCCTTTTTAAGAATGAAAAAGATAGAAGAAGGAAAATTAATTATCTCATGGAAATATCAGAAGCATATTTAAATCTTAATAAACCAGTTGAGGCATACAATGTGTTATTATTAATTGATGATTATTTTGATTTGAAAGAAGATATAGCAAGTGTAGGTAGTCTCATTACCGATAGTTGGTTTAAAATATCAGTAGAATTACAGGACATAGGTGAAATTAAGTTATCTAAAACTGCATATGAAATTGCAAATGGATTAATATGGAAAATAAATCCTCCATGTAGGACGATAGAAGATGGAATTTTAGTTGTTGATTTACATGGAACTGATGAAGAAAAAGAAAAGTATAGAATGAAACTTGAAAAAGAAAGAATCAGAATAAACAATCTTTTAGGAAGGTAGATAAATGAGTAATGGAAATTTAATTAATCAGAAGAACTTAGACTTGTTTCTTGAAAATAGAATTAGTAGTAGGTTATAAATAAAAAACTTATTCTCATTGAATAAGTTTTTATATATTATTTTCTTAAGCAACCATTATATTTGGGAATGATATAATTATTACCCTTCGGATTTTCTTTGACTGTAATTTATATTATGTGTTATACTAAATTTGTAAGATTAACTAGGAATATAGTAAAGGTGTAAAGTGAAAATGATATTAAGTTTAACATTAAATTGTTAATTTTAAAATATGGTTATAAAACAATACTTATGAATATGTGTATTAAAATATATTGCAAGCCCATGAGTGATTTTATGTTTGATTTAAATTGTATAAGAATAGCATATTGAACAACTTACTGAAAAATAAGTAAGGTTTTATTTCTGTAAAGAACATTTGTAATATATTATTAAATAGTAATCAAAATAGTGTTTATTTGAACAAAGGACGGTAATTAAAATGGATAAAAAGTTTGTAGTTGCAGTTAAAGGACTAATAATAAATGAAAAGAATGAATATCTAGTTTTGACAAAAGCAAAATCAGAGATAATTGATGCAAAAGCATTTGGAAATTATGATTTACCAGGAGGCAGATTGGAGTTTGGAGAAAGTCTAGCAGAAGCATTAAGTCGAGAAGTTTTTGAAGAAACTGGAATTAGAAGATATAAACTTGATAAAGTTATTAACGCAACTACTATTATGACTGATGAAAATCAACAATTAACAATAATAACATATTTAATTAAAACAAAAGAAGAAAAGGTTACTTTAAGTCAAGAGCACACAAGCTATAACTGGTTTAGTGCAGAAAATGTCAATCTTTTGCCAAATTGGCTTAATGATACAATTGATAAATCACGATAAGTAAAAAATAGTATTAGAAGAAAAAGAACTAGTCTTGTACAAACGAGAACTAGTTCTTTTTGATTAAAGTAATGTTTCTAAATCGGACTTAGCATAAGTATTATCAGAAGAAGAATTTTTTTTATATTCCCAACATCTTTCGGCATCAGTAAGTAAGGCATAAATGTTGTCCTTTAAGAATGCTTCGATATATATTTTATGTTGTTCTTCCAAGTCCTGTATTTTGGAGTTACTGCCCATATTAGTACAATCTTTTGGGATTTTAGCATCTTTTCTGGGAACCTCTGTTAATTTTTTAGAATTACCAGGCGTTGATTTAAAATTACTATTTTTTCTGTTATTAATAATATTATAATATTCTTCAACAACATCTTGTTGTTCAGCAGTTGAATTATTTTTTAACCATTCGTGAAAATCCTGATTATAAAGTAATTTGTTATTTTCTTGAGATTTATGAATTTGAACTAAAGAATTAATTTTAATTGCCGGATCATTTGCTCGATGTTGATATTTTATTTCTCCAGTTTCTAAGAAAAATGCAATTCGGTTTTTAATTTCAGCTTTTGTTCCAGTACTAGGAAGTTCAAAATCATGACAAATTCTAATTAATTCTTCCAGTGAGTAATGATGATTACGAAACTTTTGAACATCAAGTGGATTTGATATATTATTATTCTGCTTCATATTATTCCTTTCTGAGTATCGACTTAGTAGTTATTTTATGTAATGATTGTCTGTAATAATTATAATAAAAATAGAATATAAATAAGATTATTTGCGTTTATTTATGGGACTAAATATTACTTTTCTTGGCCATCTTGGAAAAAGAAGAAGTTATTATCATCTGTAGAACGATTAATATCATGAGTAGTTAGTGTATTGGTTTTGATATCATATTCATTAATTTTATTCGTATTTTCATCTTGATAGAAATAAAACTTGTTGTCTGAAAAGTAACCATATTTTTCGTATGTATAAAGTTCAATTGGATTAGCAAAATCATAATTATTAATCATAATTAATTTATTATTTTTAGCAATATAAAATGAGTCACTATATTTTTGAATATCAATTGTATAATTTGTTTCATCGTAGTGATTATATTCATAGTTATCATAATTATCAATATTACCTTCAAAGTCTTTAACATATAATCCATCATCACCTGTTGATAAAATCAAATTATCCTCAGCATAATAATAATTTCCATAATTTTCCCCAAGGTTATGCTCTGATAGGAGGTTTAAATCTAAATCCAAAATATAAAGTTTACCCTCATCAGAATCAATATTTTTTGAACCAATTACGTATAACTTATTATTGGCAATATTAACACTTTCAATTAATAAATTATGAACTAAGATACAATTATCGTTCTTTAACTTAGAATCTGTTTTACATAGAAATGATTCATTGTAATTATCAATCAACGCAAAATAGACATTATTATCATCAGAAAAACTAATGTCATATGCATCACCATAAGTACCACTTTTAAACTCATAATTAAAAGTATTTGTTTCTTCTAAATTATCACCATTTATTTGAATTACTCCATTGATTCCAGCCAAATAGATATTATTTTCCCTTTTTGCAACATAGCTGGTTGCAATATTAGTCTTGAATGAATTGATTTCATTATTGGGAGAATAAGTTCTAATTTCCGTATCACGATAAGGATCATACTTTGTTGTAGTTATTTTTATATAGTTTGTTGGATATTCAAAGGATAATAGAATTGATTCCATGTTAATGACGATAATTGTTGTTAGTAGGACAACACTACTAATTATGATAATTATTTTTTGTAATTTTGAATTTGCATTCACGCTTTTTTCATCATCATCTGATGCTTGCATTATGCGGTCCTTTCCTTTACATCTCTCAATATAAATTATAACATTTATTTTTAAAAATGCGAAAATAACTTAATTTTTGTCACAAGTTGTTAATAAAAAACTAATTATAGCGATAAATTTGAGTTTTAAGTAATAAATTGATTTCAAAATGACAATGAAATAATGATAAGAATTAACTGAAAAATTATTTAAATGAAATTTAAATTATTTCTAATTCATTATGTGTTAAACGTTCTCTTTTTTAAAACGGCTATGAATATGTTATAATAAGTTATAGATAAAATTAGTTTTATGGGTAAGGAGTTGGAAAAGGTGTTGAAAATATTCGCCAAAAAAAGATTAGAAAAAAGGAAAGAATCAGAACACAAATTAGAGAACGAATTAGTGATTGAAAATTATAATAAGAAAATAATGCGGGAATATTCCAAAGGAAATTATGAGGAAGTGTTGAAGGTGCTATGGGAATTAGATAAACTAATGCCAAATCATAAAGAAATATTAACTGCAATTGGCTATACGTACTTTTTAAAGACAGATTATCAAAATGCAAGTACTTATTTTTCCCAAGCTCTTTTAGGACTTGAGGAACCACGACTAAAATTAGAAATTACATGTTATTTACAATTTAATTTAGAAAAATACATCAGAGCATGTGAAAGTAATATCATGTTTGATAAATTTCAGCAAGATAATATTAAGCATAAGTCACTAAGGGCTGTAAACATCTCAGAACTTTGGAATCCAGATTACAGCACTTACATTGAAGAAAATTATATTTGTGATGCAATTACTGATATTGATGTAAAACGAGTAGAAGACAAATACGGATATAAACTACCAAAGATGTATATTGATTTATTAAAACAGCAAAATGGCGGGATTTTAAAAAAAGAGAGTTATTATGTTGAATATAAAAACACAGATCAAGCATTTTGGGCAATGATAGGACCAATTTATCCACTTGGACATTATAATTTTAAAAATTTAAAAAAATGGGGTTATCCGTTTATTGGCATTCCATTTTGCGAAGCACCAAGTGGTGGTTATGACCAAATATTTTTAGATTACCGAAAAAACGGAGTAAATGGAGAACCACAAGTTTCGCATGTTGATTCAGAAAATGGTTATCGAATAACAATTCTTGCTGATACTTTTTCCGAATTTGTAACTAATTTAGAAAAAGAACGTGAAGTTGATGCAGGAAGTTTAATATAGAGGAGTTATAATGAAATCAAAAAGATTAATTTACCGGAAATGGGATAAAAAAGATGCACCAGTATTGTACGAATTAGCCAAAAGTCCAGAAGTTGGTCCAAGAGCGGGATGGCCGGTTCATAGTGATGTTCAAATGAGTGAAATGGTAATCAGTGAAATATTGAGTGCTGATAATACGTTTGCAATTTGTTTAGCTGATAGCGGAGAGCCGATTGGTAGTTGTGGACTTATTGTTTCAAGTGAAAGATTGAAACTTGAAACTAATGAGGCAGAAGTAGGTTACTGGTTAGGAAAAGATTATTGGAACAAAGGTTATGCAACGGAAGCTTTAGAATGGATAATAAATTATGGTTTTAATGAATTGAAATTAAAGCAACTTTGGGCAACATATTATGATGAAAATAGCCAGTCAAAGCGTGTATTAGAAAAAGGTGGATTTCATTACTTAAGAACCGAGTATAATGTAGAGGCCCCATTAATTAATGCTGTGAAAACACTTCAAGTAATGGTTTTACCAAAATAGAATTTAAGAATAGGAGATAAAATGGAGAGAATTTTAGCAACAATTCCTAAACGTAGTCATATATTGACTTGGGTTTTGGGACTAAGTGTAGTACTATTTATGATATTTGTAGATGCAATTTTGGGAAGTATTGTTGGAATGGGATTAGGAATTACAATTATTAAGAGTATGGAATTAGTAAATGAATCTTACTTTCCATTTATGGAAGAGATAATGATAACTAGTCAATATCTTGTATCGTTACCAGTTGCAATTACCTGGTTATTAGTTATCGAAAGGACTAGTAAGGAAAATATATTTTTACGTTTAGGGTTTGTTTCCAAAGAATACATTAAAGACTATTTACATGGACTATTACAAGGGATGATTATCATTTCTGTAGTTTGTATAAGTATATTATTATTAATTAGACCAGAAATTATAATTTCATTTGAAAGTGGATTAGTAATCATCCTTTATTTTCTGTTCTTTGTTTTTCAAGGATTTACTGAAGAACTAATTTTAAGAGCATTAATGCTACCATTATTCATCAAGAAGTATGGTACAACAAGTGCAATTGTTTTAACATCATTTGTATTTTCACTACTTCATTTATTAAATCCAGGTGGTTCACAAGAATTTGCTGTTTTAAATCTGTTTTTAGTAAGCATTATCTTTTCATATGTATTTATTATAAGCGAAAGCCTTCTTTTTACAAGTGCAGTGCATACGATCTGGAATTTTGCCTTAGGTAATATTTATGGTTTTAAAGTTAGCGGGATTGAATTTGGACCATCAATTTTAAATTTTGAACTCCCAGGTAGTAGCAGTGAGTTAATTACTGGTGGAGAATTTGGACCAGAGGCCTCAATCGTAACAACATTCGTATTAGTTATAATAATTATAATTTTAGTTATTAAACATAAAGCAAGCACAAAAAATAACAATATGCTATAATAATACAGTTGCGAAAGCAAAGAGAGAGAAGAGAGGTATGTATTATGAGCATTATACAATTAATTATTAGCATTTTAATAATTATGATTATTGCATACGTTGTAACATTTTTTATTCCAGCAATTAGTGGAATAGTTAGCATCGTTGCATTTATTTTAATTGTTTTAAATGTAGTTCAGTTTATTCGTACAAAGAAATAAACGAGTAGAAGAGAAAATCCATTAATTTGGGTTTTCTTTTTTGTAAAATTATTTTTGTAAAGTGTTGTAAATAAAAAAAATTAAAAAATTTTTAAGTTTTAATAATAAGTTTAAAATAAACCACATAATTGCCACAAAGTTATAGTATAATATATATAAGTGGGTTTTAAGTTTTTAGTGGAGGAAGAAATGAAAGAAAAAATAATACCGATTGTTGGAGTAATAACAATTTTGCTTATTGCCTTTTATATTTATAATTATGAGCAAAATAATGAAAATGGTGAAATATTATTAACGACAGAGTATATTTCTGATGTTCGTAATATTGAATTAGAATTAGAAACTTATAACGTTAAAATCACTGCTGATGATACATCAGAAAAGCAAATTAAAATTGATTATAATCAAGAAGAAGATGACCAATTAAAAATTGTTAACGACAATGGAATATTAGTTATTAAAGAAAAACAAAAAAGTTATTTTTTTAATTTTGTAAAACCTTCACATGACATCCAACTTTTTGTTCCACATAGCATGATTGATGAAATAAAGATTGATGTACTAAATGGTGATGTTGAAATTAATAGTAATATTGATAAGATTGCTGTTGATGTGGTTAACGGTAATGTTTTGATTAATTCAATAGTTAAAGACCTTGTAGTTGAAGGTGTTAATTCTGATATTAACATTGGAGTTAAAAATAATATTAATGCAAATCTTGATAGTGTCAATGGGAATCTAAATATGTTTTTTGCATCAGACTTAAATTATGAAATAGAAATTTCAACTATAAACGGAACAATAACGGATGAAATTTTAGGACTCAAAGAAAAGAATATAATGGATACTAAAAAGATAAACAAAGGAAAAGACGGATCAAAAATTAAGTTTAATACCATAAATGGTGATACAAGAATAAAGTATATCGACTGATATTAGTAATATGGGGGCAAGATGAGTGAAATTTTAAAATTAATGACAAAGCGTAGTCATATGGTAACATGGTTATTAGT
The DNA here is from genome assembly GCA_964522645.1 of uncultured Mycoplasmatales bacterium. GTDB lineage: Bacteria > Bacillota_I > Bacilli_A > UBA3375 > UBA3375 > CAZFWW01. Next base: position 8,448 of record CAZFWW010000026.1, on the reverse strand, counting down.
TATATTAATTATTATAATAACGTTATCATTAAAGGAAGCAATGCTAATTGTACTAGCAAGTGAGTCAGTAGTAGAATTTGCAAAACAAATAAACATTGTGGAAGGCGTATTTATAGCAATAGTAGAAATAATTTGGTTTTTATTTATAATATTCATTGGAATATTATGGGTAAAATTTGTTGAAAGAGTTCCAAATTATAACGTTAAAAAAAGGTTGGGAATTGTTAAATATAATTTCATTACACAATATGTTTTAGGAATTATTTTAGGACTTATGCCAGTAATTATGTATATTGTTTCAGCAAAAGTACTTGGAAATATGGAAGTCAGTTTTAGTGGTATTTCAATTGTTATAGTTGTAAGTTTTGTACTTATTTGTTTTCAAAATTTTAGTGCTGAAATGATTGCACGAGGAATTACAATGCCGATACTTGCTAAAAAATATGGAATGTTTTCAGCGATTTTGATGACCGCATTAATTTTTACAGCAATTCCGATTATACTGTCAGGAGATTTTGAAATTAATTATGTATATACAATAAATACTATTTTAATTGGAGTGTGGTTAGGTTATGTATATTGGGCGTTTGATAGTATATTAATTACGGCAACGGCTCATACAATCTGGACTTTTACTTTTGGAAATGTATTTGGATTTGATGTTGCAAATTTACAAATTTCAACGTCATTATTTGGTATAAAGGTAACTGATATGAACATTGAACTTTTAAATAATGTTCAAGTAATTGAAAACTCACTACTAACATCTTGCATACTAATTATTATGATTTTACTTTTGGCAATTCGTATTAAATTTAAACGTAAAGTTGACTTGTTTAATTAGAATTGTGTTGTAAACTAGGAAAATATATAAGAGGGAGTTCAAATGAAAAATGTAGCAATTATTACAGGAGCAAGTAGTGGAATTGGCAAGGAATTTGCGATTATTCATGCAAGTAGAAAACGTGATGTAATTATTGTTGCTCGAAGAGAGGATTTATTAAATGAATTAAAGGCAGAATTAGAAGATAAATACCAAGTAAAAGTAAAGGTAATTGTCAAGGATTTGACAGAAACAAACGCTGCTGAAGAAATCTATCAAGAGATTAATGCTGAAAATATCAAAGTAGAATATTTAATAAATAATGCTGGTTTTGGTGGCTTTGGAAAAATTCATGAACGTAGTATGGAAAGTGATATTAATATGATTAATTTAAATATCATTACTTTAACTAAACTTTCAAAACTTTATGCAAATGAGTTTGTTGATCAAGGCTTTGGGAAGATTTTAAATGTTGCTTCAATTGCTGCAATTATGCCTGGCCCCTTACAAGGTGTATATTTTGCAACAAAAGCATATGTCCGTTCATTTACAGCTGCAATGAGTGAAGAACTTAAAGGAACAAATGTAACGGCAACAGTTTTGCTACCAGGACCAACTGAAACAGAATTTGCAAATGTTGCTGATGTCGAGGATACAAAGTTGTTTGCAAAATCATATAGTGCAAAAAAAGTTGCAAAGGATGGTTATAAAGCAATGGAGCGTGGCAAAATAGAGCAAGTATCAGGGGTTAATTTAGTTCATAAAATTGGCTTAAAAATGATTCCCCTTGTTCCTAAACGCATTGTTTTAAAACAAACATTTAAATTGCAAGATAAAAAATAATTAAAATAATTAAAGGACTGAAATTAAGTTGAGTTTCAGTTCTTTGTTTTTAAAGTTTAATTTTAAATTTACATCAATATAGAAAATGTCGGTATAATATGATTATATTGAAATTTGAAAGGAAATTAATAGTGAAAATAGAGTTTAATGAGAAAAAATTTAATAAGATAATTGAGAAAAAATTAAAGAAAAAATATAAAAAAACCCTTAAAAGTTCAAAGCAATTGAACTTAATGTTTAATTCAGCATTTATGTTAGCTGATCAAATGAATTTATCAGATACTAAAGGAACAGTTACAGATTTAAAGGAAGATATTAAAATCTTTATAATGCTTGTGAGTGATAGTTTAAAGGGAAAATACCAAAAAGTTCCCAAAAAAACACTATTTTTAATGGGATTTGCAGTATATTATTTTGTTTATCCAATTGATGTAGTTAGTGATTTTTTACCAGTTATTGGTTTTGGAGATGACATAAGTCTTTTTTTAGCAGTCTTTAGTCAAGTTGCGGCAGAAATCGAAGAATATAAAGAGTATTTAAAATCAAATGACATTAATATAAATAATCAGCTGATTATTTACCAACAAAATGATGGTATTAATTATGGTGAAGAATTAGCAAACTTAAGTGTAGAAGAAGAGTTAATTACGGAGCAAGTAATTGATGATACGAAAGATAGTTTTGAGCAAATGATTACTGATAATAAAGCGATTGCAGTTATCGAAAATGATAATCAATTAATAGTTAGTGATGAATATGGATTAAATAATAGTTTATCAAGTCTTGATAATTTCTTTACTTACACTCATAAAGATTATAGTAGAATTATATATAATATTTTATATAATTCAGATGAAGAAATTGTTGAATTAAAAACTAAAACAATCAAAAAACATGTATTACTACCTCAAAATTTTGATTATGATGTCTGTGTTGAAACAATGATTAATAATCAAATTTTTGATATGATGGAAAAAGAAATTAAGACCACAAAGCCATATAAAAAAATTATTAATTCGGATAAAAAAACATCATTAAATGGTAAGTATTATATAACGACATATGAAGTTAATCCTGACATATCAGATTACTTTAACTCGATGTTTAACTGGGAACTAATTGAAATGAGTCAACTTGGTAATGGTAACGCTTTGATTAATTATCAACTTAATAATCAGTGGGACTTTACTAAAGAACAACTTGAAAGTTTAATTGATCACATTGTTGAATATTACGAAGATATTAATGGAATAATTATTTATAACATAGAAGTAAATCAAGAAATTATTAGTATTGTAATTGATAAGCATAAAGAACAGAAATGTAAAATCCATTCTTCGAATCAACAATTAATAAAATATAATGAAATATTTGATTATTTAGAATTAAATCTGATTAAAATCATAAAAAGTCGTATCGCCAAAACAGATGATTTCAATTTGGTTAAAAAAGATACTTTGTTTTTAAAAAAATAATTAAAGCAAGAAAAAGTGTATAATATTATTGATGAGGAGACAAAATGAGAGAGAAACAATATTTATTGACATTAATAATACTATTTGTACTAGCAGGATGCGGAATCAATGAAGAAGATATTCAAAATGGTACGGAAAGTAATTCTGCAAAGGAAACAAGTACAGAAAAAAGTAATAGTGAAGAGCAGTCAGGTTTAGATAATACTCAAAATGATCAAGAACAGCAAAGTGAAAATCAAGAAAATAACATTCCAGAAAAAGTAGTTACTAGTGCTAATCAAGCAATTGACTTAGTTTTTGAAAACGTAATTGCTGGTGGTGGTTTAAAATTAAATGATAGAAGTAATTCAACTGCTGAGGAACTATCAGATGGATATTTAGTTCATATTAATTCTGAAGATGGAACCAGTGAAATGGGAAGATACAAAGTGTTTTTTAATGGAAAAATCATTCCTGGAATTGTTTTAACATCAAGCGATGCTAAGCAAAAAGTAATTGAGACAATTAAAATTACTGATGAGAACTTCACTCAAGAAAAATATAATTTTTTAATCACACCAATTTCAGACTATAAATTTGTTGTTACAGTTAATTTAAATGATAGTGATGGGGCAACAGAGCAAGAAAAGAACAATCAAGGAGATTATACAATCGGACCTGATGGTGTAGTTACAAATCACGATAATTTGCTAAAATAAATTAAACATTAAAATGAGTTTTTTAAACTCATTTTTTATATGCTGAATGTTCAAAATTAGCAATAGTTATTAATAAAATGCTATAATAATAAGAAAATAAAATGAAAAGAGGTTGTGAGAATGAATGAGAAAAAGTATCAAGAATTGAAAGAAAAAATGAATTTTATTGTTGATAAAAACAATTGGGAAAGTCACCATACCGAAGAAGATTTAGCAATGGCAATTTCAATTGAAGTAGGTGAATTACTAGAGAATTATTTATGGAAAAAGGAAAACTATTCAAGTCAAAACGTTAAAGAAGAAATAGCTGATATATACATTTATTTATTATTCTTGTCTGATGAAATTGGACTAGATTTACTCGAAATAGCAAACGAAAAAAAGGTTATTGTTGATAAAAATAATTTGAAAAGTCACCATACCGAAGAAGATTTAGCAATGGCGATTTCAATTGGAGTAGCTAAACTACTAGAAAATTATTTATGGAAAAAGGAAAACTATGTAAGTAGATACGTTTACGAAGAAATAGATGATATATATACTTATTTATTATACTTGTGTGAAGAGATTGGACTAGATTTACTCGAAATAGCAAATGAAAAAATGGATAAGAATTTAAAAAGATTTATTAAAGAATAAAAGAATAATAATCATCAAAATGCATTTAAAGAGTGTTGTTACATGGAAAAACCATCAACAGCACTTTTTTATTATCATTATATTGAAATAATTAAGAGAAATAAAATTATAAGTAAAATACATTAATTTGAAATGCAGTTTTATTCAGAATTTTAAAAATTATTATTTTGTAGAAATAAGAAATAATAATATAGCAAATTTAACAATAATGATAAATAAAGAACAAAAATTAAAAATATGCTATTGAGTTTGATTATATTATAAAAAATGATAATAATAATGTTATAATAAGTTGAAATGTTTATTTCTCACATTATGAAAGGAACTTATGAAATTATATGATTTAATCAAAGAATTTACAAAATCTAAAGAAAATAGCAATTATTTTAGCTCTTCTAATAAATCAAAAAATTTATTTTCAACATATTTTAGTACAAATGTAAGAAGCTCCGAAACTTTAATTAAATATTTGGAAAACATCAAACCAGACATTGGATTAGAACGGAAATCATGGAGAAAGCAGTCTAATCATAATCAAGAGGTTTCAAAGCAATATATTGCCCCACTTCTTTCTTCCGAATTAATATTTTCAGGCGAAAGAAATACATATAATTATACAAAGAAAGCAGAAATTATTAATAATCTTTTTAAACTTGATTTAACTTCCTCTGAAAAATTGATAATAAGTTCATTATTTACATCGAATTATAGATTGATAGGAAATCGTTCAATTGCAGAAGAAGTTTTAGAAATAATAGAAATATTAAGAGAAAATAATGTAAAAGAAGAAGAAATTGAAAAAGACATATTACAAGTACTATTATCTGAAAATGAATATAAGTTTATGGAAAATAAATTATATTTATTAATGATATTTTATAATGAATATTCCTCAGAAGAGGGAAATATTTTTAGTATAATACTAGGATTAACTGATATTGAAATTAAAGAATACTATGATTTAATATATGATGAATTATCTTCTCAAAATTATGACTCTCCTCTATCAAAAAGATTAAAAAGTGGTGGAAACTTAACAAAAAGTACTATTGAGAATATGTTTTTATTATTTTATATAATATTACAAATTCAAAAAGGAGCAGATTATCTAGAGATATTGAATAATATTTTTAGTGGTTTGGATAAATACGGAGAAATTGATTCTGAAAAAATAATAAATAATTTATGTACTAATGATTGTAAAAACATCCTTGCCAAAGCGTTTGAAGACATTAATTCAAATTTATCAATTGAATATGATTATTATTCAGTAGAAGAGTTAGATCCATCAACGAAAACATCAAAAATATCAGACGAATCAATCTTTCAGTCATTGAAAAAAACAGCTCTAGAAAAATCAAGTTATTGTTGTGCATTAGAGAGTCTTAGAGGATGTTCTAGTCATTATTTTACATCTAGATCAACAAATCAGAATTTTTTAGAATTGCATCATTTTTTACCGAGAAAATATCGAGCTTATATTGATAACGGTGTAGAATTTATAGAAAATTATATTCCTTTGTGCCCATCTTGTCACAGGATGATTCACAATGCAGTTGATAATGAGAGAAAAATAATCTTAAGGTATATATTAAATGCAAATGAAATATTAAAAGAAAAACTAGATAATACAGAAATAGTTAATTGTAAAAATTTATATGAAAAATTAGAGGTAATATATGATTTCGAAAAAAATAATTAAGTCACCAATTAATTATACAGGAAATAAATTTCAAATTTTAGAACAAATTTTAGAGCAAATGGATACTGAAGACAAAGTTATTGTAGATATGTGTTCTGGTGGTGCAACAGTTGGAATAAATATAACTAATGCAAAAAAAGTATATATGATTGAAAAGAACAAAAAAATTACTACTTTATTAGAATACTTAGGAACTGAAAAAGTTGAAAGAATTTTAGAAAATAATAATAAATTAATAGAAAAATATAAATTATCTAATTCAAATAAATATGGTACCGAAAAATATAAAAAATATAGAAATGGTAATAATGGATTAAAATCATTTAATGAATGTGGATATAAATTACTCAGAGAAGATTATAATAGAAGAAAAAACAAGTTTTCAAAGTCGGCTTTACAAGAATTATACCTATTGATAATATATGGATTTAATAATGAAATTAGATTTAATAAATTAGGTGATTTTAATATTCCATGTGGAAAAACTGATTTTAATATTAATAATTATAAAAAAATAGTTGAGTATAATGATCGCTATGATGGAAATATGTATGAAATATTAAATATTGATTGCTTTTCAAAAGAAGCATTAACTATATATGAAAAATCTGACATAATATATGTAGATCCTCCATATTTAATTACTACTGCTGGATATAATGAAAATCAAGGATGGAATGAAGTTATGGAGACAAAATTATTAAAATTAATTGAAGATTTAATGATTTCTGGTAAAGTAATTTATTTATCAAATGTAATGTCCAGTGATGGAAAAGAAAACACAATTTTAAAAAATTGGTGCGAAAAAAATAAAAATCATATCAAAATATTTGATATAGAAAAACACTATAGATCTTCAAGTTATAACAAAATAGTTCGTGGAAAATATAGAGAAATATTGATAGAGGTGAAAAGTGAAAATAAATAATAGAAGATATATTGGAAGCAAAACTAAATTGTTACCAATATTAGAGAAGATATTAGAGGAGTACCCAGCAACTGAATACCCAAATTTTTTTGATGCATTTGGTGGAACAGGTGTTGTTACCAATTTGGCAAATGAATTAAATTATTGTACAACAATAAATGATATATTATATAGTAATTATGTTTCATATAGAGCATGGTTTTCAGAAGAAGAAATAAGAGAAGACTTAGTTCTACAATATATAAATGAGTTCAATGCAGTAGAGAATGTAGATACAAATAATTACTTTGCTAATATTTATGGAGATAAGTATTTTAGTTTAGAAATTGCTAGTAAAATCTATTATATAAGGGAACAAATTGAAGTTATAAAGGAAAAGTTAAATGAAAGGGAATATTTTTATTTACTTACATCATTGATTTATGCTTCAGATAAAGCAGCAAATACTGTTGGTCATTTTGAACATTATTTAACTCATGGACATGAAAAAAAGAAATTAGAATTAAAAAAATTAGAATTAAAAAATATACAATCTCAAATTATATGCGAAGATATAAATAAATATGTTGATTGTGTGGAACTAAAAACAGATATATTATATTTAGATCCACCATATAATGCAAGGCAATATGTTAATTTTTATCATGTACTTGAAAATCTTGCACGTTGGAATAAACCTACTGAATTTGAGGGAAAATCAATGAAGTTCAAGCGAAATCATTTGAAAAGTGAATATAGTAGAAAAAATGCAACAAAATATTTTGAACATTTAATTTCAAAAGTTGATGCAAAAATTATAATATTATCTTATAATAACACATACAATGCTAAAAGTGGTGCATCGAATAATAAAATGGAAGAAGAAGAGATATTAAATATTTTAAAGAAAAAGGGAGAAATAGAAATAATTGATATAGAGTACAAAGCATTTCAAAGTGGAAAAACGGATTTAAAAAATCATATAGAAAAGTTTTTTATATGTAAAGTAGATAATGCCTAATATTTAAGAGAAATTGTATAAAAATATTATTAATTGATTTGAGAGGAAAATAAAATGAAACAACTTAAAAAAGAAATTACAATTAACATTGTTTTGTTAATTGTTTTAAGATTATGTACTGATTATTATATTAATAGCCAAGAATTTACAGGTCATACAGTTTTAACAACAATAACTCCTCATTATTTTGTAATGGGAGTAGTATTGATAATCGGTTTATTATTTTTTGATTATCGTTTTAAGATTTCAAGGCATTCAAAATTCGGAAAGTTTTTACTTTTTTATAATGAATAGGTTAAAATTAAATAGACAGTTTTACTAAGGTTACTTAAAATGATAA
>CAZFWW010000025.1:0-16636 GCA_964522645.1 uncultured Mycoplasmatales bacterium | reverse complement strand
GGACAGATGTACTAGAAGATGAGCAAGCAAAAGTAAATGGTTATATTTATGAAGCTGAATATGCAAACGGACAAAAAAGTACATTAGTAAGTACACCAGTAGATTTTGAATCGGTAGAAAAAGTTAATTTCCAACCAACATCAGGAGTTGGGTCTCACACTGAAGAAGTATTAGCTGGTCTTGGTTATACTGCAGAGCAGATTCAAGAATTAAGAGCAAATAAAGAAATAAAATAATGTAAAAAAGGAGAAACAACTATGGAAGTTGCAAAAGATGTATTTCTAGACACAATTAATCATTCCCCAAAATTTAGAACAAAATTTATTGAGGAACAAATTAAACAGGATACCGTCTTAACAAAGCAGATTTGTGAGGTCTATGATTTGCACCTTGTTAAAGATATATATTATTTTGGGATTGTTAAGGAGACATTTAATAGTAAAAAGAGAAGAGAGTTAAAATATCAAGAGATTATGTTTATTAAAAAAATTATGATTTTTCAAAGCTTTTTGCGATCAATAATTGAGTTTATTGATGAAACATATGAACTAGATCAACAATTCACTGATCAATTTCACAACAACTTTCATAGCGATGTAGATCGTGTACTTTTTGAAAACATTATAAGTGATTTAATGGAGACATATTTCAATGGACCAGAGTATTTAAATCGATAAATTATTTAAAAAGGGATAGTAATACTATCCCTTTTTTTATGTAAATATAAACATCATTTTCATTATTAAAAAAATTCATAAAAATATCGAATAATGATATAATAGTATTGACATTCTATTTGAAAGCCATCAGATGTACATGATACAAAATTAAGAGTTAGTAAAAATGATTAATAATCAAAGAGATATTACGAGAGTATTTAAACATGTTATTTAATCGGTTGGAATAAAATATAAAAACTGGTTAAGATAAACAAAAGAGGAGAGGAATGGAGATATCAAAAAGCGTTTTTTTGGAAACAATAGATAATTCTCCTAAGTTCAGAACAAAGTTTATTGAAGAGCAAATAGAGCTTGAGGAATTATTATCTAAAGAAATTTGTAAAACATATAACTTGAATTTAATAAATGAGATATATTATCTTGGTATATTGAGAGAAACTTATAATAGTAAGAAAAGAAATTTATTAAAAGATCAAGAAATAATATTTATTAGAAAAATGATTGTGTATAAAAAATATTTAACACTAGTCATTGATTTTATAGATAACAAAAAAGAAATTGATTACGAATTCAAAACCCAATTTAAAACTCACTTTCAAAATCAACTTGATCGTGAAGTATATGAAAAAATATCAAAACATGTAATTGATACGTACTTAATAAAAAAGTAAGTAATGGATTTAAGTAAAACAATTTAATTATAAAAGTAGTATATGTATGTGCATATGGATTTGAAATAAAAGCATAAACATTAAAATGGATGTTGAATTAACTAAAAAGCATATGTAAACTGGTGGTTGTTTATGCAATGTAATAATTTATATTGCAATCCTATAAATAAAACCAAACTTTAAATCAAAAATGATGTAACAAGTTACAGAAATGTTTTTATGATAAAACGATAGTTTATGACAATAAAAAAATGTAAAACATCACATTTAATCATTTATTGATAAGTGAAAAAGTAATTATATCCATTTAAGATGAAATTTATAAATGATTATGTATATATTTTTCTTATAAAATAAAAGTCCTTTCATAATTTTGAAAGGATTTTTAAAATGTTATTACTAATTATAGTAGAATAATGATATAATAATTTATATAAAATATAACTTAAAGTAATAAAGGTGAGACTGATGAAGACGATAAGAGAAATTGCAAAACTATCTGGTTGCTCAACTGCAACTGTTTCTCGATACATAAATAAAAAAGATTATGTTTCGGAAAAAACAGCTAAAAAAATTCAAGATGTTATTGATAAGCATGATTATTCGCCAAATAGTTTAACGATTTCTTTAATGAAAGGATATGCAAACTATTTAGCAATAATTGTCCAGGATATTGCTAGTCCATATCTATCAAAAATAATTAGTATGATTGAAGAAAATGCATATATACATGGTTTTTCAATCATTGTTTGCTGTGCTGAACAATCCACAGAAAAAGAAATGGAAATTATTGAAGAATTGAAAAAGAAGCGAGTAGCAGGATTAATTGTAATTGGTACTACTGATGAGAAAATATATCAAAATTTAGAGATTCCACTTGTAGCAATTGAAAGGAAAATTAAAAATCGCCAATTAATATCTACTAATAATGAGCAGGGAATTAAGTTGATATTAGAGAATAATAATTTAAAAGAAAAAAAGATACTATTTGTTGGTTCACCTAAAAATAGTATAAATTCTCAAGAAAGAGAAAGGTATTTTATTGAAAATAATGTACAAAGAGAATTTAAAATTGTTCATGCAAATAATGAAGCAACTATGGACGAAATAAGTGAATATATCATTAAAAATAAATTTAACTTAATTGTATGTTGGAATGATTTATATGCTCATCGAATATATGCATCACTTTATAAGCATAAAATTTCAATTCCCGATGCTGTTGAACTTATTGGATTTGATAACTTGGCATTAAATATTTATTTTCAATATCAATTAACAACAATTAAACCTGATTTAGAAGATTTATGTGAAAAGGTAGTACATTATTTGATTAAAAGCATTGTAACTAAAGAAGTATATGAAGATATAAAAGTTGGTGTTTCATATGTAAAAGGTACTACAACAAAATAAAAGTTCGGATTGACCGAACTTTTATTTATTTGTTATTTCTACAGAAACATTTATTAATTGATTGTCATCACTTGTAATAAAATATCGGACATTATTTTCGGGATTTAATTTAAAACTTTCGTTTGATTTTAAATTAAATGAATCAGTAATATTTACGTCTTCGTTACCGTCTTCATCAATTGTTTTTAATTCTCGATGTACAATTATATTCATATTATCACGATTATAAAAGCGATAGTTTTCGCCACATGCTTTATATGAATCATCAATAGAAAATCCTCCAATAACGGTAATGCCACTGCTACATTTATCGTAGTCCTTATAATTAAGATTATAAATAATAACGCCTGATATTATTGCACTGACAATTAGTGTTACAATTATTCGATAAGTCTTATTCATTATTATCCTTTTCTTGTGGTTTTTTGTTAGTAAATTGAATCATAACCGTTGTGTCATCACCATCTAAACTAAGAAATTTATATAAAAACCCATCAGATAGGTCTGGTTTAAACCCTTCGTTAGGTTTTAGAGCATAAACTTCAATTAGTTCAGTATTTTCGTTGTTAAAACGATGTTTTTCGACTATGATTTCTTTTTCTGATAGATTATATCCCTTGTAATCTTCACCACAAAGTTTGTTTTTAGGACCTTTGATTGCAGCGTTCATATAACTAGGAATCGAATCACAATTTTTATTGATGTAATACATTGAATAACTAAATTTTAGAATAAATATTGCAAATACTATAATACATATGTAAATAATTATTTTTTTCATATTCCTCCTCCATTAATGTTACTATATACTAATATTATAACAAAAATCCAAGCAAAAATAAACCTTTATTAATTTATAATGATAACAAGTTTTCAGAAAATCAAAAAGGATTTAGTTATTAATTTTAAATAACAAACACAAAAAAAATTTATGTGCTATAATATATCTGTATGCGGATGTGGCGGAATAGGTAGACGCACTAGACTTAGGATCTAGCGCCTTGGCGTGGGGGTTCGACTCCCTTCATCCGTACCAATTGAATGGCATATTGCTAAATCAATTAAATAGAATAAATAATTTAGTTTAAATAAATGAAAATGAGACAATTTTGTCTCATTTTTTATTTCATTATATTTTTCCTAATAATTAGTAATATACTTGTTAGGATAATAAGTGGGATCAAAATAATGATTTGTGTTATCGTTCCTGTTTCTTGTAGAATTTGATTTTTATTAAGATTATTAGTATTGTTGTTGATAACATTATTTTTATTATTAGAATTTGTGTTTTTATCGGAAGTAGTAGGTTTACCAGGATTAGTAGGTTCAACAGGATTGGTAGGTTCAACAGGATTGGTAGGTTCAACAGGATTTTCGGGTTCCGGATCCGGTTTTAGTTCTGGTTCAATTACGTATACCATTATTACTTCACTAGTAGTATTCCCATCGCTGTCAGTAACACTATAAGTAACCTCATAAGTACCATCTTGTGCAAGATTTAATTTTGAATCATCGATAATAATTTTATCAGTAAGATTTCCATCTTCATCATCAGATGCACTAACTCCATTCATCAAATCAATTGCTTCATTTCTGGTTGTAGTTAAATTTTGCGTCCCATTAATTTCGGGAGCAAAACCAATTCCAGAAGGATTATAAACATAAATTATTTCTACTCGACCAGTAAATATGCTGTTATAATTAAAACCTCCGTGGAAAATGTTTAATCCGTCTTTTAAACTTCCAGCATTAAATTCTTTTGTTTTTGATTCTAATCCATAGATTGTAAAAGTAATGCTTTCTGGAGTTTGAACATTAAATCTTTTTGTTATCCTTTGATTTCTAGCTGAAAAGTCCTCCATGAATAAATCTTCAACTGGTCGAATGTCTTCAATTTTATTATTATTAAGATCTAATATGTATAAATCATATAATTCTTCAAGTGGGCTAATGTCAGTAATTTTATTGTGAGATAAATCTAAGTAATATAAAAAATGTAATTTTTCTAAGGGACTAATATCTTTAATGTTATTATTGGCAAGTGAAATTTCAAATAAGTCTTCATGAATTTTTTCTGCATTTTCAATAAAATCAAGATTATCAATATTATTTTTATTGAAGTTAATAAATCTTAATTTATTTAAATTAGTAAGTGAATCAAGACTATCAATATTATTGTCTTCCCCCGAAAGTACTTCAAGATTTACAAGGTTTGCAATAGGAGTAAGATCTTTAATTTGATTACTACTAAAAGATAATTCTGTAATGTTGGTTAAATTTTCAAGTGGTTTTATATCAGTTATCTGATTAAAGTCTAAGTCTAACTTATTTAAATTTGTTAATTTAGCAAGTGGTGTAATGTCACTTATTTGATTTTGGGGAAGATATAGATATTTTAAATTTTTCGCATATTCAAGTCCGGTTAAATTATTAATCGGTTCAGAAAATGACCAAGAGTACAAAGATGTTAAACTTTCCATTTCTGTAATAGTTATGTCTTGTAAGTAAGGCTCATCTTTTTTCAGATGTTTATTAATTAGGGTTTTAAGGTTTTTATCGGGAATATTTATAATTTCAGTTTGTTTATTATCAAAACTCTGATTACTTTCTGTAAATGTGTTAGTTGCATTTACTTTAATTGGTGTAAATGTAAATATTACACAACACATTGTTAATATTAATTTTTTCTTCATAAATTCTCTCTTTCATTTTGTTTACATTGTCATTATATAATATTTGTGTGGCATTTATGTGTTAAAAAAGTGAAACATTTTAGAAAAATTGTTTAAAATAAAAATAATAAAATTTATTTAAAAAGGAAAAACCAATTATGTTAATTGGTTTTTGTTTAAGAAATTATAAAATAGTAAGATTAAATTGAGTTAAGAATTGGTTGATTTTAAAATAATAAAATAATATTATGTTTAATCTTGGCTTTTGTGAATTAAAGTAAGCGTTTGGACTAAGTGTTCACGTTTAATATTAGTTATATTATGAACATTAAGCTTCTTTCCAATACAAAATCCTTTGGTAGCATTTTGTAAAAGCTCGGTATCGTTTTCATCATTACCAAATGCAATATAATTATCGATTCCAAAATATTTTTGTAGTGAAGAGTATTTATTAATGTACTTTGGTAATATATCAAACATTTGTTCATCTTGATAATGGTTAAGATTAAATTTTTGTTTTAAACTTGCAAAAAATGGATAATTAAATTCCTGGTACATAATAACAATTTTAATAACGTCTTTTAATTTTGAGTGATGAATATTATGAGCAAGGTTGTCAGCATCAATTAAAGCAAAGAGTTTTGAATCTTCATCACCATTAAAAAAGTAATCCCACCTAGTATCGATTAAAAGACTGTAATTATATTTATCAGCATTATTAATAATTGTTGCAACATCATTAGCATCAATAGTTTCACTAAAAATTTCTCCGTTTTTCCGCACAATTACCCCGTTACCTCCAATTAAATCAATATCATTTAAAAATTCATATTTCTTGATAATTGGAATAATATCCCGAATAGGTCGAGCAGAAGCGAGTACTATTTTTGAATTGCGATTAATTACTTCAAGTATTCGTAAAATTTCATTATCTATTGTTGTTCCATCAAAACAAATTGTCCCATCAATATCAAATACATATGTCCTTTGTTGATTGTTCATAAATCTCCTTTAAATTACTTAATATTATATCATAATAAGAACTAATTAACTCATATTAACTAGAAATTAAAGATAAAATATGTTATAAAATATGTATAGTGATATTAATAAAAATGTATAAAATATTTAAAATTTAATATTTAAATAAAAAACAAAATGTAAAAACTTATGCAATTATCACAAAAAATGAGATAATATTAATGAAATGGAGTTTAAGTGAATATTAAGAAAATAAAAGATTTAATTTTAATCATTATATATATGGCAATTTTTATATTTAGTGTTAATCTGTTATTTGGTAATATTGATAACTTTAGTCAAATTACTGAAAACATTGAGCGGTTCCCGTTATTAAACCAAAGTATTGAAACGGATTACATTTACCGAATATTAATTGAAGATATTTTAGTTATATATAATACAGATATATTATATGTAATAATAATTTTATTAGTTATTATTTGGCTAATTACTAATAAAGTAGATGGAAAAGTAAAATATCATAAACTTAGATATTTGGTTTATCTAGCAATCCTTGGAATAACAGCGTATAATTATGCAATGTTTAATTTTTTCTATTATTACCATAATGAGGTTTATGTAACGGGAATGATAAATTGGTTAGAGTTAATTGGATCGGAAGAAACAAAAATTACAATTTTTAATACGGATTTATATTATGATGCAATGTTGATCGTATTAATGATTAATCTTAAGTGGCAAAATTTCAAATATAAAGATAATAATAATGGTAAAATAAAAAAGGTAAAAAAAAGTACAAAAAAATAGATAAATGATGAATTTAGATAAAAAAACAATTAAAAGCAATAAAAGAGAAATGTAATATTATTTTACATTTCTCTTTTTGAATTTATTTGCGTTAAGAAAAATAACCCGAAATAACCTGTAACGTAAATTTAATGTAAAAAAACATCCTTTTTTTGAACAAGTGAAATTTTTTTCACTTGCTTTTTGTTTTAAAAGTCCAGTGAAATAAGTGAAAAAAGAGCGAAAAAAATTCCTCGTTGCAAAATGGTAAGTATTTTGACATTTTAGAAAGAAATAAGTTTTGTTTTTTTTGTGATACACTAAATACAACTGGAGGGAATTATGAAAATTAACACACAACGTTTAACTGATAGCGTAGAAGATATATTAGAATCTTCTAATCAGGATTTAACGCAAGAAAATGCAAATACAGATGGTTCATCACCAATGGGGATGATGGGTTTATTTGCATCAGAATTATCGAAGGAATATAGTAGAAACCTGTTAAAGCCAGAAATTTTAGCGGCTTTTGATGATGGTTTTTTACACATTCATGATTTTGATTATTACGCAACAGGAACAACAACGTGTTCGCAAATACCATTAGGGGATATATTAAGTCGTGGTTTTAAGGTGGGAGAATGCTTTATGCGTCCACCAAAATCAATTGGTAGTGCGATGGCATTGGCTTCGATTGTAATTCAATCAAACCAAAATCAACAACATGGTGGGCAAAGTTATCCTAACTGGGATTACGATTTAGCTCCTTATGTTGAAATGACTTACAATAAGAATGTGGAGGAGTTAAAATCAGTATTACCACACCTTTCGCATGAAGAATTGGAATACGCTGCTTTAAAAAGAACGGAAAATGATACGTTCCAAGCAGCTGAGGCTTTTGTTCATAATGCAAACAGTATGCTATGTCGTAATGGGATGCAAGTACCATTTGTTTCAATTAATTTTGGATTAGATCGTTCAAAGTTTGGGCGTATGGTTACAGAGCAAACGCTAAAGGCTCAAATCGCTGGATTAGGTGATGGTTCAACACCATTATTTCCGATATTAGTATTTAAAGTTAAAGAAGGTGTGAACTTTAATCCGCAAGATGAAAATTATGATTTATATAAATTAGGATTAGAATGCTTATCAAAACGTTTATTTCCAAATTTCCAATTTGTAGACACACCATTTAATATTGAAGGGTTTGATATTGACAATCCACGCACGCATATTGCGACAATGGGATGTCGTACTCGTGTTTATAGTAACGTAAACGGTGAGAGTACAGTTGTTGGTCGTGGAAATAACTCGTTTTCAACATTAAATTTACCAATGATTGCTAAGTTAAGTGATGGAAATGAAGAACAATTTTTTGCAAATCTTGATAAATACATTGATTTAGCAGTAGTGCAACTTGAAGATCGTTTGGCATATCAGAAAAATCGCTTAAAATCATCGTTTAAATTTCTATACGGTGAGAAAGTTTGGCAAACACCTGAAGAATATGACTTGGAAGGTCGTGTTGATGACATTTTAGATCAAGGAACACAAAGTGTTGGTTTTGTTGGATTAGCCGAGGCCTTAATTATTCTTCGTGGAAAACATCATGGTG
Source organism: uncultured Mycoplasmatales bacterium (assembly GCA_964522645.1). Classification (GTDB taxonomy): domain Bacteria; phylum Bacillota_I; class Bacilli_A; order UBA3375; family UBA3375; genus CAZFWW01. The sequence goes on along the minus strand of CAZFWW010000025.1, from coordinate 7,815 downwards.
AAGATGAAAAATCTCAAGAATTAGGATTAAAAATCATTGGTCATATGCGTGAGCGAATGGATGAGTACGCAAAAGAGTTGGGACAAAACTATTCACTTTTGGCAACTCCTGCAGAAAGTTATGCTGGAAAAGCGTTTAAAAAATTTATTGCTAAGTACGGTATGGTACCAGGAGTAACAGATAAAGAATTCTTTACTAATTCAAATCACGTACCTGTTGATTATAAGATTAGTGTTAAAGATAAAATTGAAATTGAAGCACCTTATCATGCACTTACAAATGCAGGGCATATTGCTTATGTAGAATTAGATGGAGCGGCTGCTAAAAATGTAGAAGCGTTAGATGATGTTGTTAGAATGATGGGAAAAAATAATATCGGATACGGTTCAATAAATCACCCGGTTGATCGTTGTAAAGAATGTGGTTACGTTGCTGTCATTGATAATGAATGTCCAAGATGTTCAGGTGATGATGTTTCGCGTATTCGCCGAATAACTGGGTATATTGTTGGTGATATGAAGAAATGGAATACAGCTAAGAAAAAAGAAGAAGCAAAACGAGTTAAACATAATGGTAAAGCTTAATATAAGTGGAATTGTTCATGATTCAATCGTTGACGGTCCTGGTCTAAGGACCGTTATTTTTTTTCAAGGCTGTAAACACAAGTGTAAAGGATGTCACAATCCAAATACATGGTCATTCAAACCCAATATAATCATGACAGAAGATGAAATTATTGCAGAAATTGAAAATGAAAATTTCTCAAAGAAAGTTACATTAAGTGGTGGTGATCCGCTGGAGCAAGATGTTGTATCGCTTGCTCAAAAACTAAAGAAAAAAGGATATAACATTTGGCTTTATACAGGATATACCCTTGATGAAGTTGAACAAAACTTTCCAGAAATTTTAACAACAATTGATGCGCTTGTAGATGGTAAATTTCAATTAGATAAAAAGGATTTATCATTAGAATTTCGTGGTAGTAGTAATCAAAAAATATATTATTTTCCTAAAAAAGAAGACGAATTAAACTGAGTTCAATTTATTCATAAGAACTAAAAGAATATTAAATGAAAATTACATAAATCTTAAATGATTCCTGTACAATACAGGAATCATTTAAGATTTATTATTATGATTAAAGAAGTACCCTAAAATAGGATTAAGTAGGTAGTTTTGAAATGATAAATCAATTGATTTAGTAAAGAATATAGAAGAAAATATTAGGATAAACAATCATTAATTAAATTAAAAAAAAGAAGTTAAATTGTCAACATAATAGATATATAAATAAGTAGTCTAATATTTCTAATAATTTATTCTGGTTATTCAAAAATAAACCAAATTTAATTATTCTTTAATATATTTTTAATAAAAAATTCAATTTGGTATACAAAAAAGTATATTGTAAAAATAATATTGGTATACAAAAATATATACAAGAAATGTTTTGGTAGGTTTTCGAAAAAGTATACGAAAAAAATATTTGTGATATAATATAGGTATACATAGGAGTTTACGATGAATTATAAACAATTAGCAAAAGATATTGCAAATGACAATAGTATTGTCGAAGAAATTAATTTGAAGTATGAACTTAAAGAAGTTGATTGGCTTAAGTTATATTCTGAATACATAAACTTTCCAGTTTTAAGAAATAATCTAGGTTATAATTATGTAGGTAACGAATATATGATTAATTATGAGGTGATTTCTCTAAAAAATAATATTTCTGAGGTTGAGTATTTAATCAGTAATGAACGCGATATTTGGCAGGTAACAAACTTTGATTTAAATATAAATATGGTATACAAAACAAATGGCGATTGTATTGATGATTTATCTGATTATTTACCTAAATTTAAGACTAATTATGAAAATGCGCTTAAATTTATTGAGGCAAATGAGATTACATCTGATAATTTAACAAAATTATGGCAAGTTCTAGGTCATGATATTATTGATTTTCACCCCGTCCAAGGACCAAAGATGTATCGGGCTGTAGATTTAGAGTTATATAATCATTTTGACCGATTATTAGTTAATTGTATTCCTTATAATAGCATTGAACAAGCAGTTGATGATTTGGTTAAATTAGCTTCATTTACCAATGAGCGTGATGAGTATGCTAACTTACTTATCGCAGTATTAATAAAAATTTATTTTCTAAAGATTGCTCCATTTTATCGATTTAATGAACAAATGGCGGACTTATTTTGCTTATGGTTTTTGAAAAAACAAAAATATCGATTACTTTATTTTCCAACGAATTATATTTTATCGCTTAATGTTGAACAATTAAATCGCGGCTTTACAGATAACCGTTTTAGCTATCGAGAACAGGATATTAGTTTACTTATGAGTGGAATGATTAAGGCACTTAATAGTTATTTTGAAGCATTTAAGTACATTAAAAAAGCGAGTGATATTCTTGTTAGTGATTTAGACATTTTAACAACACGTGAACGAGATTATCTTTTTATTATTTTAACGAGTAAGTTTCAGCAAGATTATTTTAATTGGGAAATGGTAAATGATGAGTTAAAAAAAATTGATGCGAAAACAACAAAAGCAGGTGTTTTAAAAATCTTAAATCGCTTGGAACAAAAAAAGATTATTTTAAGCGTACTTGTTGGAAGAAGTAAAATGTTTAAAATTAACAGTTAATGTGTTATAATAAATTAGATTAAAAAACAAAATTTGAGGGGATATATGTTTAAGTTAAAACTAGTAACATTAAAAACACTTGGTAAGTCATTAGAAGCGCTTGGGCGTGGAACAAGTGCACTTGGGATGTTAGATCAAAAATTAAAATTTAATTTAATTGATGATATTGATTTGTCCAAAGCGAAAGTGATTTTTGTAATGGGAACAAACGGGAAAACGACAAGTGCAAATTTAGTGAGTGATATCATTACAACCCAAGCACCAGTGATTAATAATCGTGAGGGAGCGAATCTAGTTAATGGAATTTTAACTACTTTAATAAAAAATACGAAAAGTAATAAGGAATTAACAAGTGATGTTTTAGTGCTTGAAGTTGATGAAAAGACATTAAAACATGTTGTTAAATTTATTGAACCTGATGAAGTATTAATTACTAACTTTTTCCGTGACCAATTAGACCGATACGGAGAAATTGATTCGATAGTTGAAGAAATAATTCAAACTCTTGGTAAAACAAAGGCACGAATTCATTTAAATGCAAATGATCCGTTAAATATTTATAAATTTGAAAAAATAAATAATGAAAAGTTATATTTTGGTATAAATAAGCACGAAAAAGTAGTTTATGAGCAGGATAAAATTGTTGAATTAAAATATTGTCCAAAGTGTAAGGAAAAACTTCATTATCATTACTATCATTATGCACATATTGGAAATTATGAATGTAAAAAATGTGATTTTAAGATGAATCAAGCCGATACAAACTTAACATTAAATTACAATGATAAAGAAATTGAAATTGATGGTAAAAAAATAAAACTTGATGTTTCTGAATATCCAATTTATTATTTTTATAATCTTATTGGAGCAATTTCAGTTGTAAAAGCAACAGGATACCAGTATGATAGTGCGGTAGAAGGAATATTTAAAGATTTTGTTTTCCCTCGTGGAAGAAGCCAGCATTTTCATTTATCAACCAAAGATATATATTTTAATTTAACTAAAAATGTTGTAGGAATGGAAGAAAGTCTTGAATATATGTTAAATTATTATCAAAATCAGAAATTTGATCTTTGTATTGCGTTTAATGATTTTCATGCTGATGGTTTAGATGTTTCATGGATTTGGGATGCTAACATGGCAGTAATTAAAGAACATGTAAATAATATTTATATCGTTGGAGAAAGACGTTATGATATGGCTCTACGTTTTGAATATGAGGGATTTAATAACATTATTGTTAAAGATGATATTGAATCTGGAGTTAAAACAGCACTTGATGCATCTGAAAAACGTTTAGCAATAATAACAAATTATACACCGCTTGTTAAAGTGGATACAACAATTCAGAAATGGGCGAGTAATAATGATAACAATTAGCAGTTTGAATGGTGAAATGGAAGTAACAATTGCCAAAGATGGTGCAGAATTAGTTAGTGTTAAAAGTGGTGCTTACGAGTATATGTGGCAAGCAAATCCGAAATATTGGGGAAGAACCGCACCAGTTCTTTTTCCAATCGTCGGTCGACTTTTATCCGATAAATATGAATATAAGAATGAAACTTATACACTGAATCAACATGGTTTTGCTCGGGATTTAACTTTTGAAGTAAAAGAAAGAACGGAAACATCAGTTGTATTTATGCTGAAAAGTAATAATGAAACACTTTCAAAATATCCGTTTGCATTTGAGTTATTAATTGGTTATGAAATTAACGAAAAAGAATTAAAAGTTAGTTATGAAGTTAGAAATAAATCCGATGACAAAATGTATTATCAAATCGGTGGTCACCCAGCCTTTAATTTGGATTTAGACCAAGAATACACAGTAGAAGTTAGCGGAAAGCAAGATTTTTACGATTTAACAGGGGCATATGTTAATAATTTAAAGCATAATGTTCCAACCAATTATAATGTTGATGTTAAAACCTTTGAAAATGGAGCATTAATTTTCAAACCCCAAGAAGATGCGCATGAAATTACAATAAAAGAAAATGGAACAGATTATGTTAAAATGCGTTTTGATGATTTTAAATTAATGGGTGTATGGACACCTGAGGGACAAAATGCACCATTTCTATGTTTAGAACCGTGGAATGGTGTTGCTGATTTTGCAAGGAGATCAGATAATAAATTAGAAAATAAAGATTATATTAATGAGTTAGCTAAAAATGCTACTGATAAAATGGCATATACAATAATTTTTAGTTAAATCAATTCAGAAAAGGAGAAATTATGAATAACCCAATTGCAACAGTAAAATTACAAGGTAAAGGAGAAATGAAATTTGAATTGTTTTTAGATACACCAATATCAACAGCGAATTTCATTAGTTTAGCAGAAAGTGGTTTTTATGACGGACTTAATTTTCACCGAGTAATTCCAGGATTTGTAGCACAAGGTGGATGTCCACTAGGACAAGGAACAGGTGGACCTGGATATACAATTGATGGTGAATTTAGTGCTAATGGCTTTGATAACCCACATTTACACGAAAAAGGTGTATTATCATGGGCACGTAGTATGGCTAGAAATTCTGCAGGAAGCCAATTTTTCATCACTTTAGCAGCAACACCATTTCTTAATGGGGAATATGCTGTGTTTGGTAAAATTATTAGCGGTGAAGAGCATTTAGCAATGTTTGAACAAATTGGAAGTCAATCAGGAAATCCAAGTGAGATTGTAGTAATGGAAACAGTTGAAATTGATCGTAATGGTTGCGAAATTCCAGAGTTACAAAAAGTTGAAAGATAATTTGATTAAATAAGCCATTCTTAATTGGCTTATTTTTAAGTGAACTATAAACGTATCAGTACTAAACAAAAAAAGAGTAAATTGAGGATATAGATGCCAATTTTAATAATAATTTTTGTAATTGTTGTCCTACAACTGAGCATGAAAATAGAATTTCATTTGTATAAAAACAGAGAACTTTTTAAAATAAGGAAAACAATTTATCAGGAAGAGTTACTGTCAAAAATCATAATGGTTTTAAAACTGCAATGTGAACCAACAGCTTTAATTCAAGAGAAGGTTAATCTTAGTCCAGAGTTCATTGATAAAATATTAAAATTTGCTTATTTAAATGATGCCCTATCAGTTTATGAAATGATAAGCAGTGAATATTATCAAAAGTTAAGTGCTGATTTAATAATAATAAAAATAAAGATGGAAAAAAAGTATAAAATAATGGGATTGATAATTGTATTATTAATGGGACTATTTTATCTTTTTAATTAGGAGAAATAATGAATATTATCGGTGATGAATTAGTTGATTTAATTGATGGGAAAAAATGTTTAGTCTCAAAAAACATTACTCATAATTTAAAGCCAATTAAATGGATGTATCGTGAAGAACCAATTGAAGCATTTGATTCAGGATGGCGTGTATTTTGTGATGAAGATACAGAAGATTATATAAACGAGAGTGGTAATATTGTACCGATGGATTATAATACTCTTGCCAATTTAAATCCTCGGGTAGTTGAAATTTATAATGCTCCAGTTGGCTCAGATTTTGAAATTATTAATGGAATGTTCATTGATATCAATGAACAGAATGTTGGTTTGAAGTTTTTGGAACCATTTAAAGCTGGAACAATTATTCGTGTAAATGATCAAGATTTTGAAATTACAGCATATCAAGATGGATATTATCAGTTAAAAACAGGAGAAGAAATTCGTCATCCTGATATTAATATTATTGTTGCAGAAGAAACAAAAAATATTTTCGGATAGTTATAGATGCAATTATTTTATGGTTTAAGTATCTTTTAATCAAAAGATACTTTTTTTTGTAGTAATTATTTATGAAATATCTGTTATAATTAAAACATAAAAATAAAATTAGGAGAAAAATGGCAGGAAAAATCATCTATGGAATGTGGCGTGTAAATAAGGAGATAAATAGTCCAGAAAAACAAGTGAAATTATTACATGAGTTACTTGAACTTGGAATTACAACAATTGATACAGCAGATATTTATGGTTCAGAGCATTACGGAGATGCTCATAAAATACTGGGAGCAGCATTTGCACTAGAACCGGAATTAAAAACTAAATTTAAAGTAATAACTAAATGTGGAATCATCGCTCGTGAGAAAAGTACATTACCTTATTATAACAACCAAAAAGAATATATTATGAATCAAGTTAAGAAAAGTTTAGCAGAATTAAATTTGACATCTGTTGACACGCTTCTTTTACATCGTCCAGATTTATTTATGGATTTTGAAGAAGTATATGAAGCGTTTAAAGAACTTAAGTCGTTGGGGTTAGTTAAGGAGTTTGGAGTTTCCAATTATACACCTGAGCAGTTTAAAGCGTTAAATAAATATCTAACAAAACGTGGGATAACATTAGTGACAAATCAAATAGAAATTAACCCCTTTACAACAGAACATTTTGATAATGATAATGTATATTATTTAAAGGGCGAAGAAATTAGACCAATGATTTGGTCTCCATACGCTGGAGGAGCATTATTTGAAGATAATGAAATTACAACTGTAATTGAAAAGATTGCTCAAGAATATCAGTTAACAAGTTCAGAAATCGTTATAGCATATTTAAATAATCAAGGATTAAATCCAGACATTATCTTAGGAACGCAAAAGATTGAACGTTATAAATTGGCAGTTCAAGCTTTAAATGTTAAGTTAGCTCCGAAGGATATGTACCGAATTTTAAAAGCATGTACTAAAGTTGATGTTCGTTAATTTTGTAAAAATAATGAAAAATTAATGGGTAATAGTATATAATAGATTAAATACAAATTAAATCGAGGTGAAAATGAAGAAAGAAAAATATAATTTAGTAACAACCATTAGTATGGTTGTTGGGATTGTAATAGGTAGTGGTATTTTCTTTAAAGCAGATGATATTTTACTTATTAATGGTGGAAGTGTTCAAAATGGACTTCTTGGGTTTTTATTAATTGGAGTTGGTGTATTATTTGGAGCAATTATAATTGCTCATTATGCAAATGAGGATCAGAAAAAAATTGGAATAATTGGTTATTCAGAGCAGGCTCTGGGTCATAAATTCTCATTTATTGCGGGTTGGTTCAACATCGCAACATATTTTCCATGTTTAATTGTGATACTTGCGTACGTATGTACAATTTACATTCAAGTATTATTAGGAA
>CAZFWW010000024.1:0-17206 GCA_964522645.1 uncultured Mycoplasmatales bacterium | reverse complement strand
AGATAATTAATTGACCTTAGTGAAATTGTCAAAAATTTAGTTGCCATTCCCTATAACTAACACCCTGATTAAAAGGGAGTGTATAGTAAACTATGCAAGTTCTTATTTGAACTTACACAGTTTACTATACACTCCCTTATTTAATTCTTATTACATTGTCCACTTTTATGGGACAAATTCATCACATAGTTTAGGGTGTTTTATTTTTATTTTATTTAAAACCAATACTACAAATATTGTCACCAGTACAATTTATCACCCAAAACATAGAACTTATTACTATGATTAATATAATTATAATTATTGCTATCTTTATACTTTTTCTCATTCTATTACCTCTAGAATTAATAATTTTTTCATTTCACCCTTTCCTTCTCTCTCATTTAAATTATAACATTTTTTAAGCTTTTCAAAAATAACTCACTTAATTTTTACAGTTAAACCCTATGACATTTGTTTTGAGGTTCTAAGATAATATTTTCTATGTTGGTTTTGTTATGTTTTCTCTTTCATAATCACATTTCACTTGGGTATTGACATAATTCATACTATGACATGAAAATCATTGCACATGATGATTATGTAAATATTGTTGATGAAGCAGGAATTATTAGTACTTATCAAATAAATAGTATTGATATTGTTACAACTGACACAAAGTTAACATATGAATCAGCTTATAGTTATTTATAAGTGTTATCGATTTGATGAAGAGACGATTGAGGCTGATTGGTGATGACCTAATAGTAAATCCACTAGAGAGCGATGAATGTATTATAATCTTGTCATAGAACATGCTTTATAACTCCTGGATTTAATTTATTAGCAGTTGTTTTAATGTTTTACACACGTAAATATGAACCAATTATGCACTCCCAATAAAGAGGAAATAACCAAAGCAATAGATAATATGATATATTATTACAACAATGAAAGGATAGTAACTAAACTAAAAATGAGCCCTGTGGAATACAGGACTCAAAGGGTTATTTAATTCTTATTACATTGTCCACTTTTAAGGGACAAGTTCAATTTTCTTCAATGATAATGGGTTACCTCAATATCCGAACTTTTTATTTGTGTGATATATTTTTCAAATCAGATTCTTCAACTATTTTAAAGATAATTCTAGCAATTACTAAAATAATTACCATACAATATAATATTATTAATACCTTTAGTGCATTATCTTTTGATGTATCATTAAGGGATCCAAAATTATCTTCGTTACTTTCACTTGAATTTGACCCTTCATTATTTTCAGGGTTTGAAACCTCTGGTTCTTCTACTTTGGGAATATCCGGTTTTTCTGGTTCTGGAACATCTGGTTTTTCTGGTTCTGGAATATCTGGTTTTTCTGGTTCTGGAACATCTGGTTTTTCTGGTTCTGGAACATCTGGTTTTTCTGGTTCTGGAATTTCTACATTTACTTTAATTACTGCCAACGAACATCCTTCATCATTTTCATGGCAGAAATCACTAAGTATTCCATTATCAGTTGCAATATTGATTAACTCCGTTAATTCTTCTGCTTTTTCATTAAGACTTAAAGAGTAATGAATTTCAACTTTTTCCCCAACGTTTAATCTTTGGATCATAAAGTCTCCACTTAGTAAATCACCACTTGTAATTACTTGTGAATTAATTGTCATATCATCATTATACATTACGTATTCGGGTAAATTTTCTAAAATACTATCACGAATATTAATATCATGTGCCGGAGTTGCACTATTATTCTCAATTGTAATTGTATAATTTAATAACTCATTTAATGTTGCAATCCCATCACCATCTTCATCAGCTACAACTTTTGTAATTGTTGCATATCCTTCTGTTGCAATTGATACTCGATCACAGTATTCATCTTTTTCAGTACAATAAATACTGCCATCATCAGTTGCAATGTTTGTAATCTCACTTACATTTTTTGGTAATTCTTGAACGGTAAATGAATACGTAATAATAACTTTGCTATTACCTGGAATTGAATCAATAATTAAATCACCATTTTTCATATTTCCACTTGTAATTACATCACCTTTTATTTCAATATTATCATCAAATGTCAACCACTCAGGTACTTCTTCAATTAATGAATCACGAACTGCAACGTTATTCTTAACAGCTTCATTACCATTTTTAATTTTTACTGTATAACTTAATGTTTCACCAACTTCAGCAAGATAATTTTCATTACTATCAATTACAAATTTCTCAACTTCTGTTGCACCATCAATTGGAATTACTGCACTTGAACAATCAACTCCACTATTAAGACAACCATCAGTTAATGAACCATTATCAGTTGCAATATTTATAATACTACTATTTGCTTGTGGAATTGCATTTAACTTCAATGAATATGTCAACTCAATTGTTTGCATTGGTTCAATTGTAGGGATAACTAAGTTTCCAAGTGTTAAATCACCTGTAATTTTCTCTTTTGCAACATTACTCATCATATCATTATTATAAGTTAGCCATGATGGTAAATTTTCTAACAAGTTATCACGAACTTTTACATTAATAGCATTATTATGTTTGTTTGGATTAGTTACTTTAATTGTATATGTCAGTTTTTCATCCATGGTTGCATAACCATCACTGTCAGCATCAATCACATTCTTTTCAATTAAAGTATCTGGTTTAACAAGGGTTTCGGTACTACTACATGTGATACTATCATTCTCACAAGTTTGTACAATTTCTCCAGTTGTTGTTACTGTATTAGTTATTTTACTAATATAATCCGGCGTCTTCTTAAGGTGTAGTGAGTAATTAATTGTTATTTTTTGTCCCGGATCCAACTGCTTAATTAACATATCACCTTTTAATAAATCACCAGTGGTGTTTGTCGTAGATTCAACCTCTAAATCATTATTATACACTAAATAATACGGAATATTTTCTAACAAATTATCACGGACTGCAATATCTTTGATAGTTGCAACTTGGCTTGGATTTGTAACTTCAATTTGATAATTCAATGTTTCTCCACGCTTCACTAGACCATCACCATTTGTTTCAGTAACTGTTTTTTTCAACGAAGGTTGAATTAATACTGGTGTATCTGTCTTTGCACATGTTTCATCATTTTCTGAGCATTCACTTGGGATTAAACCACTATTACTTACAACATTAACTACCGATGTTTGCTTTTCTGGAACTTGATTTAATACCCCACTATAAGTGATTACCACACTTTTACCTGGCGCAATTTCATTTATTGTTAAATTTCCCGCTGTTAAATCTCCACTAAAATCAGCATTTATTTGATAATCATTATTTAATGTAATATATGAAAATACTGACTCCAGCATACTATCACGGACACTAACATTTCTTGCTATACTGACACTATTATTTGTTATTTCAATTCTATAGTTTAAAGTTTCACCGACTGCCACTTTTTCATCACCAGTTGCATCAGTAACTGTTTTTTTAATTTTTGTTGATCCATCAGTTATCATTTCATCACGACTTGACTCATTACTATCAATAGTCCAATTTAAAGTACCATTTGTTGTTACAATCTCTTCAACTCCACCAATTGACTTAGGTATTTGCTTAACCTTTAAGTCATAATTTATTACAACTTCACTATTTCCAGGAATCATTTTAATTCTAAAATCTCCATCCATTAAACTACCACTTGTTTGCAGTGTTCTTGGTTCAGGACTACCAATAATTTCAATCCAATCAGGTAAATTTTCAAGTAAAAAACTACGAACATGAACATTATTTTTAACTGCCATATTAGTGTTTTTTATTGTAACTTCAACATTTACTTGTTCACCATTTTCTACAATTTCATTTCCATTTGCATCTGACATTTTCACATCAATAATCGTTTCTCCATCAATTGGAATACTTGCCACATTACAATTACTATTATCTTGTTCACAAGTTTCAACACTAGTACCATTAACAGCAGCTATATTGGTAATATATTCTCGATCTTCTGGCACACTATTTAATGTCATTGTATAAACTAATTCTACTGTTTGACCCGGTTTGATTTCAGATATCATGTAATTTGCATATTTTAAATTACCAGTCGTATTAATACCATCACCTTTAACTGTAACATTATCATTAAAGACTAACCATTCTGGAGTATTTTCAATTAAACTATCACGTAATTCAATATTTTCCGCACTAATCTTGTCACTTAAATTCGTGACCTTAATTGAATATAATGCCGTTTCTTTAAGGCTTAAATAACCATCTGCATCTTCATCTACTACACTTTTTGTAACACTTGGTTTTGGCTCAACAATTAGTTTAACTTCCTCAATTGCTTCATTTCCTTCTTCATCAATTATCTTAAACGTAACACTATATGTTCCAACTTGTTGATAATTCACATTCTCATCATTGATTTGAACTTCATTTATCATATCGTTTTCTGTAATTTCGCTTGCCTTTACGCCATATTCTGCTAAATAATCAATTGGATCAGAACCAAGCATCACAGCATGTTCCGTTTTTTCAAGTTCTATTTTCGGTAATTTATCTTCAACTTTTAACTTTGAATGCACAATTTCGTCTTGATTCAAACTAAAAGTTACTTGATACTCATTTGGCACACTATAATTAACAGTACTTTGGTCAACATATACTTGTTCATCACGTGTTCCTTTGACATTGAAAAGTTTAATTAGTTCTTTATCTGTAAGTGGTATTTCTTCACTGGTTACGGCAAGTTCATCCGCCCCAAATGGTTCATAATTAACATTTGCAACAACTTTTCCGGTAAATGAAAGGTCACCCTCCATTATATAACTAGCGACCCATTCACCAGACATTTCATTTTCTCCTAAATCTGGAATTCCTAAATCAACTACAATCTCATTGTCGAACTGATCATAAACACTAAATGTAATTGGTTCATCAGTATCGACTGTTATTTCTCCTAAATCAATCAACTGATTTTTAGCAGTATAATCATCAATCACCTTTTGATTAAAGTACACATCATAATTTAATTCGTTTTCATCAAAGAAAAAATCATCAAAAAAGTAGGGATAATATCTAAAGATATAAAGTACTGCTTGTGAATAAAGAGGAGCATAATCTCCAAACATTCGTAAATCACTTATATGGTTATTATCAAGTCCTAGGTGATGAACGACATTATTAATATGGGGTTTTGAAAAATACTCAGCATGCTCATTTGTTAAATCCATATTTTCAACATGAAGTCGACTACTCGGTGAATAATTAAGGCTTAAAATTTGGTTCAATACTTTTTCATTTGTTGAATTTATATTTAAAAAACGTAGTAATGATTCATCACCTTGTACCGAACTTACATCCAAATTTCTATTATATGAAACATCAAGAGAATTCAAAATTGATTGATTTTCAATTATACTATTAATTTTTCCTAAATTATTTCTACTCAAGTTTAAATAATCAAATTTAAAACGATCGATTGTTGAATACTTTGGAATAAATATTTCTTCTAAATTATTTAAAGATAAATCAATAATCCTTACTTTTGGCACCGTATTTTCTTCACTAAATTTAATTTGATTATTTGCTAAATACGCTTCATCAACTTTTGTATTATTAAGTGGAGATATATCTTCAAGTTGGTTATTTTCAAGTGATAAACGATTAATATTTTCAATATACTTAATTGTTGTAATATCTTTAATCTGATTATTACTTAAGTCAATTAATTGTAAAAAAGAATAATACTTATTATCTTGAAAGTTTACGTTAGTAATTTGATTATCATTTGCAACCACGTATTCTAAATTCGATATTCTCCAAATCGAATCAATATTTTTAAGATTATTATGACTAATATCTAAATATCTTAGAGTACGAATATTTGTAAGTAAATCAACATTTGTTAAATTATTATCTGATAAATTCAAATATGAATAACTTTTACTACCTTGATAAATTGGACTTAAGTCTGCATTTGCTAAATTATTACTACCAAGATTTAAGTACCCGCTATTAAAACTGACACTTGACAATACACTGATATCTGAAATCTGATTACCGTAAAGTGATAATCCACGAAATGGCTCGTTCTTAAGGATACTTATATCTGATATTTGGTTGTTTTCAAGTTTTAAATATTGTGTATTTTGTAGGTTCAAATGACTTATATCTGATATTCCATTATTACTTAAATCCAATTTATATGCTCTAATATCCTTGAATGGACTCAAGTTACTTATATTATTATTACTTAAAAATAAGTGTTCAAAACGTTTCTCCATTAGTGGTGTTGCATCAACCACTTGGTTGTTTGTTAGCACTAATTCTGAAAGATTTAAATTTTTGAGCGGACTTATATCCGTAATGCTATTATTTTTAAGGTACAAATATCTTAAACCTGTAGCATATTCAAGGCCTGTCACATCTGAAATACCTTTATTTTCTGCAGATAAACTGATAATCATCTTCATTTCATCTTCTGTAATATCTGCATTATACGGCTTACGTAACTGCTCGTTAATAGCAGCTTTTAAGTTTTTATCTGGTACGTTAACGATACCATCCTGATTTTTAATGTTTCTATCTAACACCACACTTTGTGTTGATTCATTATTATTTGCTGAAACTACAAAATCAGCATTAATATTTTCTCCACTAATTACAGTCAGATAGAGTTGACTTAATACGATTAAGCTAACCAAAACTACTACTGTTTTTTTACACATTTTAATTCTCCTCAAACCCTTTCTTAGACCTCTTTTTCTACAAACTACTTATTAAAATATTATACCATGCATTTTAGTGCTTGTAAACTAATTCACATTTTTTTCCTTGCAAATAAGAATACAAAATAATAATATATAATCAATTCTTTCTTAGCTTTTATTGAACCTATTTTAATATTTCTTCATTTATTAAACAATTTATCATTAAAAATCAGTTTTTGTGAACATATTTACAAGATAACTTTTTATTTTATTGTGTTGTACTTTTATTAAAATAAGTTTGATTATCCTTGTTGAAAAATTATATTCAAAAAAAAGTGATTTAGTTTATACTAAATCACCTTATGCTATCTTTTTCTCAATAACATAATTATTACATTTAACGCAATTAAAGCAGCTACAAGTGAAATTAAACCTAATATCATAATGTATGGTGCTCCAACTACTTGAAAAATCATTACTGAACTTACAAATACTGATGCACAGTTTGCTTGAATAGCTGATTTTTTACTCATATACATTGTTAATCCTGCTGATACTGTTGCAATAAAAATGATTGCTAGTATTGGCATCAATGCTTGAGCAGTTTCTAATATACTTACTTCTTGCATTTTCGTCTCCTTTGTTTTAACCCAACAAGAATATTTTAACATAATTTCAATAATAATTTTTGATTAATTTTGTGTGTTTAATGGATAATATGACCTGAATCTGCTTTCTTCATTAACGCTGTTATTTTCACTGAAATATGTGGATATAAAAATGCACCTACTACTGATGTTATAATTCCCATAAGCATTAAAATTTTAGTTGTTTCAATAACAGTTGGCACATAAATTCCTCCAATTGATTCACGAAGTAAATTTACTGCATACGTAAAAGGAAGCAGGGGATTAATTACTTGGAAAAATTCACTTGATAATTGAATTGGAAAATTCCCACCACCTGCTGAAACGGAAAGGACTAACAAAATAATTGCCATTACTTTCCCAAAATTATCAAATAATGCGGTTAATGTATAAATAATTATATTGAAAATAATGCTAATAAAAATAACACTTAGTAAATTATTGACTGGGTTTTGCATATAAACTTTTAATAGATAAATATTACCTAATTCGACAATTAAGCCTTGAAAAATGGCAATTGTAATAAAAGTTAATTGTCGTGCGAAGAATGTCTGGCGTTTTGTATATGTACCTTGACTTGGTAAATAATAATCAATTTTTAAAACACTAACTAAAAGAAGACCACCTACCCATAAACAAAGTGCAGTATAAAATGGCGTACTTTGTGATCCATAATTTGGAACCGGATAAAGCTGAGTTTCATTTATTGCAATCGGATCACTGAAAAATGCACTTTCACTTTTAGGATTATACATCAATATATCAATAACTTGATTTAAGTCAACTTTTTTGGTTGCATTATTCACATTTTCATTCAAACTACTAATTGCACCTTTATATACAGGCCAAACGTTTTGAATTTCATTATCTACACTAATTAATTTAGCAAAAATTTCTTCACTCTTTGTTTTTACCTCACTAATCGTATCAGTAATTGTTCGATTCAACTCTGGCCAGTCAGCTACTAGAAATGTATTTAATTCATTAATTTGTTTTTTTACATCTGGCCAGTTGTTTTCATAAAATAATTTGACTTCATTTATATTCTCAAAACTAATTTCTTTACCTAAATTTAAGTTATCATTAAGTTTTGTCAGCGCTTCATTAATTGTCGTTAAATCTGCTTTTGTTGTTGTTAATTGCTCAATTAGTTCTTGATTATCAGTAGATAAATCTTTGATTTTTAACTCTATTTTGTCAATCTCTGTACTAACCCCTTGATTTAAGTCGATTATATCTTGGTGAACACCATTTACACTTTGCATTACTTTCGTAACATCACCTTCATATTCACTTAATTTGCTTATATTTTCCAACTTCGTTTCAATTTCGTTGGTATGAGTAGCAAGACTGCTTATTTTCGGAATAATTTCATTAATTTTCGTTTCATATTCTCCATACTTATCAAGTATCTCTAACTTATTTTGGTACTCACTTATTTCTAAGCGTTTTTGGTGAATTTCATCAACAATTTTTTGATCTTTTTCTAAATCTCCTGCCGTTTGATTTAATAAATTGATATAGTCCTCAATTGTTTTTCGATTAACTGTAAGTTCATCACCTAATAAATTTGCATTTTCCAAGACAGTTTGACTGATTTCACTCATCAGATTACTTGTGACTTCAGCTTTAATACTATCAACACCCTTATCACTAATCTTTGGGGCTATTGCATTTACCTTTAAATTAACTAAATATTCTATCTGGGGGTGAGTTGGATTTCCACTTAAGAAACTAATAAGATTTCCACTAAAATCACTCGGTATAATAATTCCGGCAAAGTATTTTCCTGATTCTACACCTGTTTTTACGGCTGTTTCATCTTTTTCAAAAACCCAACCAATGTCGTTGTTATCATGTAAATTACTAATAATCTCATCACCAAAATTTACTACTTCTTGTTGGGCTTTTGCTCCCTTATCTAAACTTACCACTGCAATCGGTAGTTCTGATGTACTACCATATGGATCCCAAAGTGCTAAAATATTAAACCAAGCATAAAGTGATGGGATAATCATTAACCCAATCACTATTATTAAAGTCATTTTACTTTGATATATCCGTTTCCAATCCAGGGCGTATAATTTTAAAATCGCTCTCATTTTTCCTCTTTTTCTCTCTCGTTTTGCTATTTTATTCTTCATTTAAGGCATTAATTAAAATGTCATTTACTGTTACCTTATTTAATTCAGCAGCCCACCTTTGATCTGCAGTTGATATAATTTTTTTGATTTGTTCATCACCTGATGTCGCTAATTTTTGGTGATTACTAAATACACTTGCTAATACTCCATGATCAGGAAAAGTTTGAAGCGAACCTTCAATTGCTTCTATAATCATTAATATTGTTATTTTTGTTAACTCTTGATTAAAGGTATAACCCCCTGTATTTCCACTACTTGCTTTAATTATTTTGGCAACCACTAATTTGCGTAAAATCTTTTTTGTATACGAATCCGATAAATTTAATTTAGTTGCAATTTCCGATGAACTAAGGGCTCTATCTTCAAAATGAACTGCCATTAATGCAATTACTGCCATTGCTTTTTCACTTGATTTATTTAGTTTCATACTCCTCATTTCTATTGTCGATATTTTTTATCCACATTAATTATAACAAACTTTATTTTTTTGTGGATATTTTTTATCGCTAATGATAACAATAAAAAAAGAACTTTAGGATTGTCCTAAAATTCTTTTAGTGCATTTATTGCTTCGATACTAATCTTTTCATCATAACTTTTTTGTTCTCTAACGGCTGAACCTAAATGAATATTAGGTGAAAGATTTACTAGTTTACGATAGTTTTCAAAATTAACTCCACCACCTAATAAAATTTGAATTTGATCATTATATCTTCCCAGTTCAGTAATCACTTGCTGGTTTTCCATAATCGGGTTCTGTCCCCCTTGAGTTAAAATTGTATCAACATTCAAATCAATTAACAACTCCAGGTTTTCCTTACTTAAAATTCGATCACACGCCTTGTGAAATGTGATTTTCTTACCTTTTGCTGCCTTAATTAATCGTTTCATTTGTTCAATGTTGATTGCAGTTTGACTTTCATCTAAACAACCAAAAACATATCCTTCAATCTTTGCAAATTGATTACAATATTCGATTTGTCTTACCATTTCACATACTTCTTTTTCTGTATAAACAAAACTGTGATTATGGTTTCTAATCATTACTCTAATTGGTTTTTTCGTATTCTCTGCTGCACTCTTGATTAAACTAAGTTTAGGTGTAAGTCCATCTTGGTCCATATCACCACATAACTCAATTCGATCAGCAGTCGTTTTATTAATTTTCATTACATCATTAAGGGTATGTGCAATTATTTCAACAAACATTATCTATTCTCCAAATCTAACATTATTTCTACTGATTCTACGTTTAGTGATTTGTCATAAATTTTCAACTTATCACCTGGTACTGCATACTTTAATTCTTCAACTTGTAATATTAATTCTGATTGTTCTATTAATATTAATTCTTTCATTTCCGGACTCAAGACTCTAATTACTTGGTGTGGATTAGTTTTAAAATTATTAAATAATGCTTGTGGTCGATTTACTTGAATTAAATCGGTTGGCTTAACTTTAAAATATCCGGCTTTATCAGTTATTACTAGAACTCCATTATCACTAGCCTTAACAATTCCTAAAACTGATGTTTTAATTGGAGCTATCTTCTTTCCAACACGACGAATTTTACCAATTTCAAATTTATCAATTGGAACATTTACGTATTTGTTATCATCTAATACAGCTAATAAATACTCTGTCGTTAATGGATCTTTTGATAATTCCAAATTAATTACATCACATAATTCATCACCTGATTTTAATTTTTGGAATAATGATTTATTACGCATACGTAAATTTAAAACTTCATCAACACTTGTATGTGCAACGTAACCTTCTTTACTAATCCCAATTAGTGAGTTTGATCTTTGAGTATCATTAACACAAATCATGCGTTTAACTTTTACTCCATCGTTTATATTTACATACGTTGAAATGTGTTTACCAATTTCCTTCCAACGTCCCTCAGGAATTTCATAAATTGGTAATGTTACAACCGTACCATCATCCATAAAAATCATTGCAGTTTCTTTCGTTGTCGAACTGACATTATCAATAATTTCATCACCTTCTAATTTGGTAGACATTACTGAACTCGCTAAATATGATCGCCAAGTTGAACGCTTAATATAACCTTCTGCCGTAATACTAACAACAGTGTTTTCTTCTTTAATTAAATCTGTTTTATCAATTTCAATTTTTTCAATTTCTGCTTCAACTTTAGTCTTACGTTCTGTTTTGATGATTTTTAGTAGTTCTTTTAATTCACGAGTAATTAAATTCTTTAAAACTGTTTTTGAATTAATTATTTTTAATAATTTTTCAATTTCTTTTTGTAATTCAGCATAATTTTTTTCTAAAGTTGTCATATCTGTATTTGATAAACGATATAGTTGCATCATTACAATTGCTTCTGCTTGTTCTTCAGTAAAATCAAATTCAGCAATAATGTTTTTCTTTGAATCACCTTTATTTTTTGATGCCCGAATGATTTCAATAATTCTGTCTAAATTATCAATTGCTTTAATTAATCCTTCTAAAATATGAACTTTTGCTCGTGCACGTTCTAATCGATATTCACTACGATTTAAAACTACTTCACGACGGTGTTTTAAAAATGACTCTAGAATTTGTTTTAATCCTAATTGTTCCGGACGACGATTATTTATGGCAATAACATTAAAATTATAATTTTTTTGTAAATCTGTATTCTTTAATAAATACTTAATAATAATTTCTTTATTTGCATCTTTTTTGCAGTTAATTACGATTTCTAATCCATTTTGATCAGACTGATCTAAGATTTCAATAATTCCTGAAACCTTTTTATCAATGCGAATCATTTCAAATTTTTGAAGCAGTGTTGACTTATTAACCTCATATGGAATTGACTTAATGATTATCTCATTTTTATTAATTTCATATTCACCACGAACGACAATTTTCCCACGCCCTGTACGATATGCTTCCTCAAGTCCTTCACGACCTTGGATTATCCCACCAGTTGGAAAATCAGGTGCTGGAATGATTTCCAGTAATTCTTCAATTGTTGCATCCGGATTTTCATTTAATAAAATTGTTCCGTTAATTACTTCAACCGGATTATGTGGTGGTATATCCGTTGCATAACCAGCTGAAATTCCTGTTGCACCATTAATTAATAAGTTTGGTATTCTTGTTGGTAATACTGTTGGCTCAAGTTCTGTATCATCAAAGTTCGGAATCATACTTACAGTGTTTTCATCAATATTTTGTAACATTATTTCTGAGTACTCACTCATTTTTGCTTCCGTATAACGCATTGCAGCCGCACTATCACCATCAATTGAACCATTATTTCCGTGCATTATTACTAATTGCTCGTTAACTTTCCAATCTTGTGACATTCTTACCATTGCTTCGTAAACAGAACTATCTCCGTGGGGGTGATAATTACCAATTACATTACCTACTGTTTTTGCTGATTTACGAAATGGCTTACCAAAGGTATTTCCATCTTTATACATTGCGTATAATATTCTCCGTTGTACTGGTTTCAGTCCATCTCTTACATCTGGAAGTGCACGATCTTGGATGATATATTTTGAATAACGTGCAAATCGATCGGCAAAAATTTCTTCAATTGTTAGATCAAGGAATTCTCTTACATTAATTGTTTCTTTCATTTAGCCTCCTATATTTCAAAATCATCAATTTGGTCAAAATCAATGTTTTCTTCAATCCACTTACGACGTTTTTTTACTTCATCACCCATCAGAGTGGTAATTTCTTCTTCTGCATTGATAATATCATCAATTCCAACACGGATTAATACTCGGTTTGCTGGATCCATTGTTGTTTCCCAAAGTTGTGGTGCATCCATCTCCCCAAGCCCTTTATAACGTTGAATATAATATTTCTTTTTGAATTCTTTTTGTTTTACCGCTAATTCTTCATCTGTCCATGCATATAATACTTGTTTATTATCAAACGTTGAAATCTTGTAAAGTGGTGGTTGGGCAACAAAAACTTTTCCATTTTCAATCAGTGGTCGCATATAACGATAAAAGAATGTTAAAAGTAATATCTGAATATGTGCCCCATCGGTATCGGCATCGGTCATAATTATTACTTTTCCATATCGACTATTTTCAACTTCAAAGTCACTACCTACTCCGGCCCCAATTGTATTAATAATTGTTGCTAATTCTTCATTTTTTAAAACATCTTCTATTTTCGCTTTTTCCGTATTTACTACTTTCCCACGAAGTGGCAAGATTGCTTGAAATTTACGATTTCGTCCTTGTTTGGCACTTCCTCCTGCCGAGTCACCCTCGACTAAAAATAGTTCACACTCATCACTCTTTTTTGATTGAGCTGGAGTTAATTTACCTGATAAAATTATTTCTTTTTTACTGTTTTTTCCCTTACGACTTTCAAGACGAGCCTTTTTCGCTGCAAGTCTAGCATCACGTGATTTTAAACTTTTATTAATTATATTCGCTGTTTCATTTTTATTTTGATTAAAATAAAGCATTAAATTCGTGTAAATTGCATTCTCAACAATTGCTCTTGCCTCAGCTGTTCCAAGTTTACCTTTTGTCTGTCCTTCAAATTGTAATAAATGTTCTGGAATTTTAACAGAAATTACTGTAATTAATCCTTCACGAACATCCGCACCTTCTAAATTTTTATCTTTTGCTTTTAACAGTGCATTATTACGGGCATATTCATTAATTATCTTTGTTAATCCGGTTTTAAAACCAGCAACGTGAGTTCCACCATCATTTGTTCGAACGTTATTAACAAACGAGATAATCTCTTCGTTATAATTTTCATTATATTGTAATCCAATTTCAACTTCAATTCCTGTTGGATCAACAACTGGATTTATTACAATTGAACTTGATAACGTTTTTTTCCCACTTGATAAAAATTCAACAAATTCTTTAATTCCATCTTCATAATGAAATTCAACTTGTTTTTCTGAATTATTTTCATGTTCTTGACGTTTATCTTCTAATGTCAACTTTAAACCACTATTTAAAAATGCTGACTCTTGCAGTCGACGAGCAATCGTTTTGAAATTAAATTCTAACGTTGAAAATATTGTTTCATCAGGATAAAACGTGACTTCTGTCCCGGTTTTTCGACTATTTCCTAATTGCTGCAATTCACTTGCTTTTGATCCACCATCACTAAATTCTTGGTACCATTTGTGACCATCACGGTAGATTGTTAATTCAACTTTATTACTTAAGGCATTTACAACAGATGAACCAACACCGTGTAAACCACCACTTGTTTTATAACCATCTCCACCAAATTTTCCACCAGCATGTAATTTTGTGAAGATTAGTTGTGATGTTGGTACACCCGATTCGTGCATATCAACCGGCACTCCACGACCTTTATCTTTAACTGTAATTGAATTATCTTTGTTAATTGTAACATTAATCTCATCACCATAACCGTTTAATGCCTCATCCATTGCATTATCAACGATTTCCCAAATTAAATGGTGTAGCCCACGAGCGTCTGTACTACCTATGTACATCCCTGGACGTTTTCTTACAGCTTCCAATCCTTCCAAAACTTTAATACTACTTCCATCGTATTTTTGTCCCATATAAAAAACTCCTTTAAGTTCTATTTTACCATATTTATTACCCATTCTTGGAAATTAATTGTAAATTATCCTTTAACTTCAAATAATGTTTAATGTGTTTTTAGTGTTATAACAACAATTTCTGGACGATTAAAAATACGCTGAGGAATGATACTATTTGCAATCCCACGACTTACAATCATGATTGCTCCTTTAGCTCCATACACACCAGAATCATATTTCGGAAAAAATCCTTGATTTGGAGCAACAAGCCCTCCAATGAATGGTAGACGCACTTGTCCACCATGAGCATGTCCTGTTAATGTTAAGTTGTAATCACTATATAAAGAGAATAACTCCGGTCGATGTGACAATAGTAATTTAAAATTATCTTCACTACTTCTTGATAATAATTCATTAATTTGTGCATCAACATAATTAAAATCACTACTCATGCTACTATTAAATGCTGGGTCTTTTACACCATGAAGTTCAATTGTACTTCCTGCTTTTTCTAATTCAATATATTTATTATCCAAATCAACAACACCAGTTTTTGTTAATAACAAACTTAATTCTTCAGCGTTATTACTATATTTTTCGTGATTACCTGTTACATAATACGTTGGAGCAATACTTACTAATTTTTTAGCAAGTCCAACCGAATTTGTAATATAATCCACTTCTTGAGCATAATCAAAATAATCACCAGTTAAAACAATGATATCTGGATTTGATTTTCTGACCTTATCTACTAAATATTCATGATTATCAGCATACATTTTACTATGTACATCACTTAGTTGGACAACTTTAAATCCGGAAAAAACTTCCGGAAGTTCATTATCCGTAACTGTATAATTTGTTGTCATCAGACCACTATTTTGCCAATTTAAAAACGGAAAAAACCCTAATATAATAATTAATCCGAAAATAATTTTATTTCTTTTCTTCACATTCACTCCTTAAAGTTAATTCAAACATATTGTACTACTTTTTCACAAAATTATTGAACAATTTTTGAAAGTTTAATATTTATGTTATTATATTAATATAAGGAGGAAGAAATGGATAATTATTTAGAAACTAATTTTTCAGTTGAAAATTTAGTTAAAATTGAACTTGCTTCAAGTAGTGAAGCAAAGTGGTCAGTTGGATCAATTATTGGTAATAATATTTCAAAAGTTGGATTAGGGAGTGATGGAATTAAACCTACATATTACCTATATAACAATGAAAAAGTTATTCGCTATACAAAGAATAATCACACTGAATACACTGTTAAAGAAATAAAAGATGATTTAATTTACGTTAATGAAGTTGAAGATGCTTTTGTTATTAGTACATCAAAATAACATCAATTATTTATTTAATAAAAATTTTTAAAGGTGCTCCATATTTGGAACACCTTTTTCATTTTCTAATTTAAAATAGATCAGTGGTTAATTACCCGACTTAAAAATTCTTTCGTTCGGTTATGTTCGGGATGGTTAAAGATAACTTCTGGTGTGTTTTCTTCAACAATTAAACCATCATCCATAAATAATACGCGATCAGATACATCACGAGCAAAATCCATTTCGTGAGTTACAACTACCATTGTCATTCCCTCATCAGCAATTTCACGCATAATTGCCAAGACATCACCAATTACTTCGGGATCAAGGGCACTTGTTGGCTCATCAAAGAGTAATACTTCTGGATTCATACATAATGCTCTTGCAATTGCTACTCGTTGTTTTTGCCCACCTGAGAGTGAACTAACACGTACATTGATAAACTCACTAAGGCCAAATTTCGTTAATAATTCAACTGCACGCTTTTCAACATCAACTTTATTTTGACCTAGGACATTTATTGGTGCAATTGTACAATTATCGATTACTGACAAATTGGCAAACAAATTAAAGTGTTGAAATACCATTCCAATTTGAGCACGGATTTTTGCAACATCAACCTCAGTACTCAAAAGTGAAGTTTCATTAAACATAATCTCCCCACTTGTTGGCTCTTCTAGTAAATTTATGCAACGAAGCAAAGTACTCTTTCCACTTCCACTCGGGCCGATAATACTAATCACTTCACCTTTTTTCACATTAAGGCTTACACTTTTAAGGACTTCATTTTCCCCAAATTTTTTCTGAATATCAATTAATTTTATTATTTCTTGCATCTTATATCACCTCGGGTGCTGTCTGACTTTGTGGGACAGAT
>CAZFWW010000023.1:0-17573 GCA_964522645.1 uncultured Mycoplasmatales bacterium | reverse complement strand
CTCTTTTTTTCATTCTCACATTATACTCACTCATAAGAATAAAACTCCTCTCTTTGTCTTTTATATTTTATTAACTTATTAATTTTTAATCACTTAAATTGTAACATCACCATGTGGCAATTGTGTGGCAGTGGGTACAAAAAAAAAAAAAAATGAATACTGTTAATTTGTTCATAAAGCCGTGAACAAGGGGGTTCCTACTATTTTATATTTTTTTATCTTTTTGAAAAGGCATTTTATTTTTATATCACTTTGAATAGAATTTGTTCTTTAAAACATTAAGTATTACTTAGATACACACTTATAAACAATCTAATAATTACAACTTTTTTCTAGAACTGTTCAGTCTAAACAGTGTCAATTTTCGGACTTTATTCCAGTTGACACATAATCTTGTTTTTGCCTGAAACTTTAATTGATTAATTAAACAAAATATTAAGAGGTTTCTTATCAGTATCTTCATTTTTCGACTCATTAAAAAATCAGCAATAAGAAAGGAGACGTTTTTTCAACGACTCCTTTCTCATATCTAGTATATTGTCAATTATATTTTGAACATCATTTCAATAATTGCTTTGGCGACATTTTTACCTGTCCCACTATATGGATAAGTATGCATTTGAATTGCTGGATTAAAATTAGCTTCGATAATGCTATAATCTTCTTTTGTTAAATCCGCAATAATCATATCCACTCCGCAAATATTAACTCCTAATGCTTTGGCGGCTTTAACTGCTTCTTGCTTAAAATATTCAGGAATTAATTCAAATACCTCATGACTATCACCACCAGTTGAAACATTAGAATTTTTACGTAAATTTACTATCTCTCCACTATTTGGTATATCCATAACATCATAGCCTTGTTGCTCTAGAAAATTTTTTTCAAATTCACCTAGATTAATTAACTCAAGTGGCGTAACATAACCCTTACTTCTCAGGCTACTACTATTTTTAAAGGCCACAAGTTCGCTAATAGTATGAATTCCGTCACCAAGGATACTTGCAGGCGTTCTTTTAACAATACTGACTGTTTCATTATTAATTACTAAAAATCGATATTCAGTTCCCATCACAAACTCCTCAATTATAACAACATCACTAAAACCAAATGCTAGTGCTACTGCTTGATCAATTTGCTCCGGTGAAGGGTTTTTCGAAAGAATTGTTATTCCGTTACCAAAATTTGTATCCAGTGGCTTAACTACCATTGATTTTTTAAAAACTTGATAATCTACGGCTTGTCCCTTTGTTATCCTGTATCCTTGAGGTACTTTAATCTTATTACGCTCCAATAATACTTTTGTAATATATTTATTTTCCATTGCTAAAATATTTGCGTACGTATCATAATTTGTTTTAGTTGCTTGGACGATTAATTCACTTTTATCAGCACTTTTAATTTCAATAAAATTAGTTAATTCATCAAGGACTTCTACTGATAAATTATGTCGATTTGCTTCTGCCATTAAAATTTTAGTTGATAATTCCATTTTTAAATTTGGATATAACACTTGATATTCTTGATCATGAATTAAATAACGTAAACCAAACTCTTCATTTGAATAATTAGCATCTTCATATTCCTTTATCATCTGGTGAATTGGTAATTTATTATTCAAATAGTTACTTAATAGTTTATTTAAAGTTTTTGCTTCAGCTTTTTCTAATTGGTTATGCTTAATTATCATTTCAAATAAATTTATTGTGTGGTCTTTGATACTTTGATGTTGACCATTAACCGTGATGTTTGTTGTTGTATCCAAGCCTGATGTTGCAATAATATCAAAGTTTTTAATACTTTCACTGATATCGAAATTATCTAACGTAAAATTTGATAAATATAATACTGCCTGTTTAATTAGTTCAATAACTTCTTTTTCAATTCCTGTTTTAACGTACGGATTTAAATCAATGAAGCGAAGTTCAATGTGCGTTCCTTTAAAGCGTAACTTTGAATAAAGTTCCTTTTTCGTATCTAATTTACCACTTTTAATTTCTTGTTCAATTGAAGCAAAATAACTTTCTTTATCACGATAATCCAAATGCAAATCCTGTTCATTAGAAAAACCATAATCCAAGCTATTTCTTAAACTAATGGCATTTTTAAAACCATAGTTTTTTCCAATTTTTTCTAAACCGGGTTCGGGGTCACTTAAAAACGGACTGAAACTTGTAAACTGCATTAATAATGGAGCGAAAACATATAACTTTTTAAATAATTCAAAATGGTAATTTTCTGGACAATCACAACACTTGCTATTCTGTTCGCAATTTGAAAAATTTAAGTGAATACCACTCATCATCATTTTCCGATAACCATAACGCTCAGCTAATAATTTTCGATATTCCCGTTCTGTTTTTGTTCTAGTTCCAACAATTGAAATTCCCTGTTGTTTAACCTTGGGAATTGAAAGCGGCCAAACATAGTTATTAGTAAATATTTCATTTTCGGTCAATTGTTGTAATTCACTATATACCTGGTCTACTGAGGTTCTTGGTTCTGTTATTAATTCAATTTGATGATCAGCAAAATCAAGTTCAATTCCTTTTTTGAATTCTTGTGCTTTAAAATTAAGTGCTTCTAGTTTTTGATTAAACACTAAACTTTCTTTTTCTATCCCGATTTTCATCAGTCCTCCTTATAATCTAACTCGCCAATAATTTTTTCGCATTCGTAATATTCCCATTGTTAGTTTGGCAATAACTTCACTAATTAATGCAATTTTAAGTGCTAAAATATTATTTCCATGCATTACTAATACTAAATATGTTATTGGTATCCCCACTAAATAAGACATTCCAGCATCAATTAAAATAATTCTTTTTGTATCTCCACCAGATTTTAAAATCGCTATTATTCCTGAAGAAAATACCCGTACTGCCATATATATTGCATTAGCAATTAACAATTTAAAAATCAACATGTTTTGACCTTCTGTTTCAAAAAACGGAATTGCAATTGGTAAAATCACTGCTGAAAAACCAATAATTGCGACGGCTGCAATTGCCATAAATGACCAAACATTTTTAATCGCATTCTCAATATCACGCTCATCATCACGCTTTGCAAGTTCACTTCCAATGACGATTGAACATGCACTTGCAGTTGCAATGACAAAAGCATTTAACATAAAGGAAATTAAATTTGAAATTTGCATTGCATTATATTCCATGATTGGAGCATAAGCATATAACTTAGTATAAACAACCCGTGCTGCACCAAACCCAAATTCAACCAAAATTAACGGTTTTGTAACATTAAATACATTTAAAAATAACTCCTTTGTGACTTTTGAACCATTTTTTAATGACACAATAAATGGAGCCTTAATTTTCAAGGCAATTATTACATAAACAAACGTAAAACCAATCCGTGTAAAAACGGTTGCAATTGCTGCACCTGTTATTCCCATTTCCGGAAAAATTCCAACACCAAAAATTAATAGATAATTTAAAATTATGTTTGTCACTGATTGTAAAGCTGAAATAATCAGTGGAATTTTCGGATATTTAATTGCCCGAAACTGATAAACAAAGAGCATATTAATTGGCATAAAGAAGACATTAAAACTTGTGATTTTCATGTAAATTAATGCCATCTGTCCGGTATGGCTCTGAGCATCAATAAAAAAATCAATAATATGTTCAGGAAAAAGCCAAATACAGATAAAATTAACTAACGCAAATGGCATTAAAACAAGCATTGCAATTTTTAATAGAACCCCTAATTTTTCGTTTTCTTTTTGCTGGTAATACTGAACTGTAAAAATATTTATCCCGGTTATTATTCCAAAGTACATTGGACCAAAGATTGTCTGAATTTGTGAGGCGAAATTAATTGCACTAACTCCTAATACATCGTAGTGAGACATCATCGCACTATCAAGAAAACCAAGTATCGATGTTAAAAGCATTGATAATGCTATTGGCCAAAATAAATCAGAGATTTCTCGTAATCTATTTGTAGCAAAATAATTTGACAAATACATTTATCTAACATCTCCCTTAATAATTTCAAAAAAGTTAATGATTTCATCAATTTTCTTCTTATTTATTTGGTAGTGACAATATTTCCCACTTTTTTCACGAATTAAAATTTCATTTTCCGTTAAAACCTTTAAGTGATGTGATAGCGTTGACTGTGAGCACGATAACTCTTCTAACATATCACAAGCACAAACCATGTCTGTTTTCTCAAAGTCACTTCTTATTTTTATTTGCTTAATAATTTCTAATCTTGTTTTGTCACCAAGGACATTTAATAATTTATGCATTTTTCTCCTTTGTCATTAAACTCAGTTAAATATCGATGTACATCGATTAATTCATTATTAGTATATCATATTTTTAAATATACATGGTCATATATATTTACGTTAAATTAATATGATTAGAAAATAAATGATATAATAAACAATAGGAGGGAAAATGGAGAAAATAAACTATTCATTCTTTAATAAGTTAATGTATTTAATTGCGTTTTTAGTAGTTCTTTTGATTTTTAATTCACTATCACTACTCGGACGCATTGGTAATATTTTAACTTCACTAACACCATTTTATCTAGCATTCTTTATTTGTTGGATATCACAACCATCAATTGATTTTTTTGAAAAAAAATTTCAACTAACCCGCAAAAAAGCAAGTTTATTAGCTGTTGTTTTAAATATTGCAGTTGTTTTATTTATCATGTTAATTTTAATTCCAATGTTAATTGTTCAATTATGGGATTTAATTAATAATAGTACCAGCATTGTTAATAACATTAATAATACGATTAATGATTTAATACTTAAATTCAATTTAGAACAAGAATCACTTTTTAATTTACCATTTGTCGATGAAGCAATGGATATCATCAACGCACGTTCACCACTGGAAATTTTACAAAATATTAATTTTGATTACATTACAAATTTCGTTGGTGGAGTATTTGGAGCATTTAAAAATACAACGATGGTTATAGTACAAATCGTTTTTGCATACATTATGACATTCTATTTAATTTCTGACTTTAATGGTTTTGTAGAGAAAACAACATCACTAATTTTTAGAGGAAATCAAGAAAAAAACAAATTAGTTTTTATTGATGTTACTAAAGCCGTTTTTGGTTATTTAAGAGGTTTACTACTTGTCTGCTTAACAATTACCGGATTTGTAACTGTTGGGGCATGGATGCTGGGAATTGATTCGCCACTTTTATTTGGAATTATTGCGGGACTATTCAATGTTATTCCATATTTAGGTCCAATATTAGGAGGAATTCCGTTATTCATTATTGCACTTGCAAATAGTTTTACAACCGCAATGCTATCGCTAATCGTTATCTTTGGAGCTCAATTTATTGAATCAAACTTTTTACAACCAAAAATCATGGCAAAACATACCGATTTACACCCTGTCACTGTTATGGTTGGATTAATTGTCTTTCAACAATTATTTGGATTTGTAGGAATGTTTATTGCAACTCCAACCCTTGCGATTATCTCAGTATTAATCAAGCACTCAAAATTAGATATCAAAATTTAAAAAAAGACCAATTGGTCTTTTTCTTTTGTATTAATTCATAATTTTATTTGCCTTTTAATACCGCCTTTGCTGCTGCAAGTTTAGCAACTGGAATTCGTTTTGGACTACACGATACATAATCAAGTCCATTTTCACAAGCATAAATGACTGAATCAAAATCACCACCATGTTCACCACAAATCCCTGTAACTAGTTCTGAATTATTTGCTTTCCCTAAATCATTTGATAATACTACTAGTTTTCCAACCTCACTATCAAGTGTTACAAATGGGTCTTTAGAAATTATTTCCTTTTCAAAATAAGTTGGTAAGAATTTAGCAACATCATCACGGCTAAATCCGTATGTTAGTTGCGTCAAATCATTCGTACCATAACTAAAGAAATCAACATTTGCACTTAACTTATCACTAATTAAAGCAGCTCTTGGCGTTTCAATCATGACTCCTAAAGCAATATTAATATTGTTTTTATCCACCGTTAATTCATTAATCGTTTCCTCAATTATAGTTTTTAAATATAGTAATTCATTTTCTTCGGCAATTAACGGAATAATTAATTTAATTTCACTTGTAATTCCTTGCTTTTCTAGTTCTAATATTGCTCCAACAATTGCTCGGACTTGCATTTGACAAATCGCAGGATAACTAACTGCTAAGCGACAACCACGATGACCTAACATTGGGTTTTCTTCGGTTAATTCAGAAATTTTACTCAGTACTGATTCGGTTGAGATACTAAGTTTTTTCGCAAGTATTTCTGCCTGTTCAGGTTTATGTGGTAAAAACTCATGCAGTGGTGGGTCTAATAAACGGACAGATATTGATTTTCCAGCAAGCACTTCAAATAGTTCAATGAAATCAGCACGTTGGTATTGTTCCATACGCTTTAAAAATTCTAATCGTTTTACATCATTACTACTCATAATTAATGCTTGCATATCAAGAAGACGCTCTTCATCAAAGAACATATGTTCTGTTCGAACAAGCCCGACACCTTCAGCTCCATATTTTACTGCTTCTTTTCCGGTATTCCCTTCATCAGCATTAGCATAAACCTTGATTTTCTTAACCGCATCAATTACTTTCATCATAGCGAAAAACTGCTTATCTAACTCTGGCTCAGTTAGTGGAACTGCACCAATATAAATTTTCCCAGTTGTTCCACTAACGCTAATCACATCACCTAAATTTAAACTTCTTTCACCAAAAGTAACTGTCCTTAATTCGGGATTGACTTTTAATCCGGTAACACCACAAACACAACATGTTCCCATTCCACGCGCAACAACTGCAGCGTGAGATGTCATTCCACCAAAAGCAGTTACAATTGCTTCACTATGATGCATACTATTAATGTCTTCTGGTGATGTTTCGTTACGAACAAGGATTGCTTTTTCACCTTGTTCAACTAGCTTCATTACATCCTCTTCAGTAAAACATATTTTCCCAGTTGTTGCTCCTTCACTGGCTGGAAGTCCTGTTGCAAATACTTCATATTTATGAAGTTCTTCATCACTAAATTGTGAAAATAAATATGCTTCAATGTCTTCTTTATCAATTCGATTAACAAATTCTTCTTGAGTAATTACATTTGCTTCAAGCATTTCTAATAAGTAATTAATTTTTGCTTTATTACTGCGTTTTGCACTACGGGTTTGTAAAATAAATAATTTACCATTTTCAACCGTAAATTCAATATCTTGCATATCTTTGTAGTACTCTTCTAAATATAATGCTGCCGTTTTTAATTGCTCATAGACCTTTGGTTCCGTTGTTTTTAAATTATTAATATTTAATGGGGTTCTAATTCCAGCTACAACGTCTTCACCTTGAGCATTAACTAGATATTCTCCATAAATTCCTGGCTCTGCAGTATTTGGATTACGTGAAAATAAAACTCCTGTTGAACTTTGGTTATTATAATTACCAAAAACCATTTCTTGAACAACAACTGCCGTTCCTAAATCACTCGGAATATTGTTTAATTTACGATACGTTTTTGCTCGTTCATTATTCCAAGATGAAAATACTGCTTCAATTGCCTTTTTTAACTGGCTTTTCACATCTTGAGGGAATTCTTCCTTCGTATTTTTAAGGAAAATCACTTTGTATTCAGTAATTAATTCTTGTAATGCTTGAGCTGATAATTCATTTTCAAACTGAACATTACTTTTGGTAATTTGCTCACTTAAAGCGTGTTCAAATTCATCATTACTGATTCCATACACAACGTTTCCATACATTTGAATAAGGCGACGATAGCAGTCATATGCCATCTCTTCATTATTAGTTTCTTTAGCGAAATTCTGAACAGTTTCATCATTTAAACCTAAGTTTAAAATTGTGTCCATCATTCCTGGCATCGAAACTGGTGCGCCTGATCTAACAGAAAACAACAACGTTTTTCCATGTGATCCAAATGACTTTTCAGTTAAGTTTTCTAACACCTTAACTTCTTGATCAACTTGTTCAATTACCGTATTTGCTAGTACATTTTGATTTTCCAGATAATTATTACAAGCAACTGTTGAAATTATAAAGCCACTAGGTACGCTCAAGTTTAGTCGAGACATTTCGGCTAAATTGGCTCCTTTACCACCTAAGATATTTAACATATCCTTGTTACCTTCTTTTAGATTATAAACATATTTCATTATATATTCTCCTTATAAATTTAATATTACATCGTTCTGGATTAATGCAATATCATATCTTCATTATATCACCGATAAAAATGTTTACAAGTTTTTGCTTTTGTTTTGCAAGGAGTTGGATTATTTTTATTTTTTTACTTGCCATTATTTTTTCTGACACAACCCGTGTTCTTAGGGTTTTTTTAATTTTTTTTCACAATTCAGACTTTTTTTCATTTTTCTTATCTAATCTTTTTTGTACATAACATGGATTTTATTTCTCCTTAAAAGCACATCCTTGGCACATAATATTGTTATAATAATTCTATACGAAGGAGGACTATTGTTTAACCGTGAAATATATAGCAAATTTTGTGAATATCAAATCAACAAACTAAATGTCCATGATTCAATTAAAGATACGCTTCGAGCTGATATTATTAATG
Source organism: uncultured Mycoplasmatales bacterium (assembly GCA_964522645.1). Classification (GTDB taxonomy): domain Bacteria; phylum Bacillota_I; class Bacilli_A; order UBA3375; family UBA3375; genus CAZFWW01. The sequence continues at coordinate 8,964 of CAZFWW010000023.1, read as the reverse complement.
ACATTGATAATTGTCAGGACATTGAAGTTGAACAAGAACTCGGTCGAATTAATGAGTACCTTAGAGGTAAATATCATAAATATAAAATCCAACATGATGTAACATTCTTGAAAATACCGCTTAAGCATTATCGTTTCATGAGTGGTGTTTTACTTTTAATTATTGCTTTTGCTTTACTTAAACCTTCAGCAATTTGGAATTTTATTTCGGGAATGATTTTTGTTTTCATTACACTTTATGCTTTATTTAAAAAGTCATATTTCATTTCCTTTATTAGTGCGTTTATTGCCAGTAGTTTTATTGAATCTCTATATTTTATCGAAATTGAAATTAACATTTTACCAATTATTATAATTTTATTTGGACTTAGGATTTTATTTCCAACTAACATCTCAAAATTATATTTAAATCATTATGAACGCTCTAGTAATGAATTAGTTATCTCACGGGTATTTAGGGACATAAATATTCACAGTTTACCAAAAGACATTACATCCATTTATCTTCATTCGTATGTCAACAAAAATACAATTGACTTAACAGATTATGATTTTCCTCATGGTTATTTAATTATTTTCTTTGATTGCAATTTATGCAATACAAATATTTTTGTTAACGATGATGTTGATATAATTAATAACCTCAGAAATAACTTTGGTAATTTAAACCAGAAAAACATTGTATCAGATAATAAATATAAACTATTTATTTTGGGTGATGCTTGCATTGCTGATGTTACAATTCGCAACAAATAAATTTTAATATTAGGAGAGAATATGAAGAAAAAACCGTACTTAAAAATCGCAACATTTAAAATTGATCAATTAAAAATTAAGCAAGATTTAAAAAATAAAATCATTAACGACATTAATAATGATGTGCAAAATTGTTTAAATGAAAATATTGTTGAGGAATTAGGACAAGTTGATACTTATTTAAAGAAAGTATTAAAAAAGCATAATGTTAATCCGCAAAAAATGGAAGTCAAGATTCCCCAAAATCATTTTTCAACCTTTTTAGGGCTATTAATCATTACTTTTGGTTTATCACTAATTATCCCAAGTAATCTTTGGACATTAGTATTTGGAGCTTTATTTGGAATCATTGCTTTTGTTCTACTAATACAAAAATCATTATTTACTAGTTTAATCTCTGCTGCTATCTCAGCGAATATTTTTGCAGATTACTTTCATATTAACCTTGAATTCGACTTTTTCGCACTTTTTATTATTTTAATTGGTCTGAAATTAATTATTCCTACTCATAAATATAATAAATTCAATTTTAAAGAAACATCTTTTAGTGATGAAAACAGTCTTGTTTTAAACCGAAATTTTGGTGATGTAAAACTTAATTTAACAAATGAAGAAATTGCTGATATCCAAGTTTACACAAATTTTGGTGATGCGAAAATCAATTTAACTGATTTTAATTTTGTTGATAACACTTTAATAATTCTTGTTAATATGAACTTTGGTGATTTAAAAGTAATTGTTAATGAAAATGTTTCTGTTACTGATTATTCTTCACATAAATTTGGTAATTTCCGTCAAAGAAATGATGTTATGACTAGCACAAATCATGTTTATATTTTCGGAGATATTACATTTGGAGATACGAAAATTCTTAATTAATCTTAACGTATTAACGAAATACTCGTATTGAACTTGTTTCATATAATTAAACAAGTAAATAAAAAGATTACATAACATTTTGAGTCCTGTATTTAGCAGGACTCATTTTTTTATGGCTTTTTATTACTATGATAATATATCCAACTACATTATAAATTAATTATCCCTACACTATATATATGCAAAATACCAATTTGATATCTTCTATACTATAATCGAATGTAGGTAAGATTACAAAAATAGACGCCAAGTGAATTTCAATTATCCACTTGACGTCTTTTATTTTCTTTTAAATTACTGGGTCATCCCATTTCTTAAATTTTATTCATTATTTTATTAAATAACAAAGTTTCCATTGGCAAAGATTTGACTTTCTGTTCCGTCAACATGTGTTGCCATAATTTTCATTTCACGTGTTCCGAACATAAAGTCTTCGTGAATTGCACTGTCATTTGCACCGGCAGCCGATAGTTCTTCACGTGATAAATTTGCACCATTTTTTAAACATGTCGGATATGCACGACCAAGTGCTAAGTGACATGATGCATTTTCATCAAATAATGTATTGTAAAACAATGTATTTGAAAGTGAAATTGGCGTGTCATAACTTACTAATGCTACTTCACCAAGCATACTTGCTCCCTCATCAATGGCAATTAATTGTTTTAACATTTCTTCACCAACTTCAGCTTTAACATCAACAACTTTTCCGGCTTTAAATTCTAACATAAATTTGTCGATTAAATTTCCCTGATAGTTTAATGGTTTTGAAGAATAAACAACTCCATTTACTCCATCTTTTTTCGGTAAAGTAAAGACTTCTTCTGTTGGCATGTTAGCAATAAAACTTTCGCCATTTTCACATACCGCACCTGCTGAACTAAAGATATAATCTGTTGGTAATTCTACGACTAAATCCGTTCCTAATTCACTTGTAAAATGTAGTGATTTAATACGATTTTCATTTAAAAACTTTGCGTATCCATCTAGTTTTTCAACGTGTTCTTCCCAAGCTTTTACCGGATCTTCCTGGTCACATCTTACTGCCATTAAAATTGCATCCCATAATTCTTTAACACTATCTTCACTATTAGGATAAATTTTATCAGCCCATTTTTTTGTTGGTGCACTAATTACTGTCCACTTATTACGGTCTGCCATAATTGCTTCTGAGTAAAACTTTAAGTATTTATTTTTCGCTTTTGCTGCTGCCATTACTTTTTGTGAATCAATTCCAGTTAAGTTTTCCGGATCAGTTGCTGAAACCGAAATAAAACTTGCTTTTTGCTCAATATAATATTTATAACGGTCAATTTCAAATTGTTCTACTGTTTCAAAGTTTTTCTGAGCTTCATATTGGAATTTTAAACGAGTAATTAAATCATCATTCCATTCAACGATTACTTTTCCTGCACCTGCTTTATACGCTTCTTCAACAATATAGTGTGCAAACTCACGGCATTCAGTTGGAACACGTAAAATTACCATTTGTCCTTCTTCGACTGTTTGTCCAATTTTAATTACTAGTTTTGCATAATTTTTAATTTTTTCATTCATCTTATCTCCTCTATTTATGGATTAAATTGTTTTGTAAATTTTTTTTACTTCAATTCAACTATTCTTATTATACAACATTTTTCCCATAACGATTAAATATTTTCTTACAACTTAATCTTTATTTAGCTTTAATTGCAATTAATTTAATGAATGAGTAAACAAATGTTGGTAAACTTGATATTCCGATTGCCATTAATAAATCAGTAATTGTGATCCCTGTTAGTCCAAATACAACACTTAATGGTGTATAAAGTAGTGATAAATTTAATAACCCTGAAAAGACAACAGCACCAATTAACCATTTATTATTAAATGGATTTTTCTGATAAATTGTTTTAAAACTACGAGCATCAAAAATGTGAATTAATTGCCCAAATGATAAGATAATAAACCCAAATGAACGTGCATATATTTCACTTGCTCCATTTTCCATTTGGTACATAAAACCGATAAATACTAATAACCCAATTGTCAAACCACGTAATAAGATTTCAAAAATCATCTTCTTCGTTAAAATGTTTAATTCCGGATCGATTGGTGGAACATCCATAATATCATCTTCTTCATTATCAATTCCAAGTGCTAGACACGGAATCGCATCAGAAATAATATTAATCCATAAAATTAAAATTGGTGTCATTGGAAGAATTAAGTTTTTATTTAAAACAACTCCAATTAGTAATGTGAATAATATCGAGCCAGTATGAGCAGCGTTAGCTGTTAACATTTGGCGAATAAACTTTTGCAGGTTACTAAAAATCTGGCGACCTCCACGAATTGCAACCTCAATTGTGTGATAGTTATCATCAAGTAAAATTAAATCTGATGCTTCTTTTGCCACATCTGTTCCAGCACCACCCATTACAATCCCGATATTGGCTTGTTTTAAAGCGATTGAATCATTTGTCCCATCACCTGTCATCGCAACAATTTGGCCATGGTTTTGAAGTGCTCGAACAATTCGAACTTTATTTTCTGGTTCAACACGTGAATACACTTTAATCTGTTTAACTAGCTTCATAAATTCTTCATCACTTAACTTATCTAATTCTTCACCTGTTAATGCTAAATCATTTTCATTACGAATAATTCCGGTTTGTTTTGCGATACTAACAGCAGTATTTTCATTATCACCCGTTATCATTACTGGAATAATCCCAGCAGTAGCAAAATCTTTTATTGTATCAATTGCTGCTTGTTTCGGTGGGTCTTGGATTCCAAATAATGCCAGTGGTTTAAATAAGTAATCTCCATCAATTACAAATGATTTTGTATCTGTTATTTCACAGTACGCAACAAGTAGTGTACGTAATCCGCGTTGCCCAAAATTGGTAAATTCTGGGTCGATTGTTTTAGTTTTCACTAAAAAGTCAGGAGCACCAACGGCTATAATGTAGTTTTTATTGTCAAATTCAACTAACGTTAATGACTTTTTAATTGTTGAATTAAAAGGAATTTCACTAATAATATTAATCGGACTATTAACTACGGTAAAACCTTTAATAAAATTATTTACAGCAGTTGTTGTTGGAGTATTGGCTTCAAGAACATTTGAAATAATATTAATCGTTACATCCTTATCATCAAAGAATTTATAATCAACAACTTCCATTTTATTTTCCGTAATTGTTCCAGTTTTGTCACTACATACATAACTAACTTCACCTAGTGTTTCTAATAACTTAGTCTTTTTAATTAACGCAGATTCATTTGCCATTTTACGTGACATATACGTTAGTACAATTGTTAAAACTGTTGCTAATCCTTCTGGTACAGTAGCAATTAAAATACTAATTAAAAATGAAAATGATGTTTCTAAATCATAACCATTTAATAGTGCTAAGATAAAAATAATGCTTGCTGTTGCCAGGGCAAAACGTAATAACATTTTAGTTATCCTTAAAATTTTAACTTCTAATTGACTTTGCACATCTTCAACTTCATCAACTTGACTAGCTATTTCCCCAATTCGTGTATCCATTCCAATTGCTACAACCTTTGCTACTGCTCGTCCATTTGTAATCGGTGAGTTACTATATACAAGGTCATTTTCATTTTTATGTACCTCTTCACTTTCACCTGTTAAAAATGATTCATCCACTCGCATATCAACACTATTAATGACTTGTAAATCTGCTCGGGCAATTGTTCCAATTCCAAGTTTAACAATGTCATCAACAACTAAATACTTTGATTTAATTTCTTGTTCTACTCCATCACGAATTACCAATACTGTTGCTTCATTTAATTTATCTAATGCTTTTAATTCGGCAATTGTTTTAACTTCTTGAACAAAACTAATTAATACATTAACAAAAATTAAAATCCCAATTACATAACTTTCTGAGTATCCATGTTCAGCATCACCACTAACAATTGAAATTGCTAACGCTAAAGACATAATGATAATTATTGGATCTGCAATAATTTCTTTTAATATTTCTAGTTTTGTTTTTTCTTTTTTCCGACGGATTTCATTATATCCATGTTCTTCTTGTTTTCTTTTTACTTCTTCAGTACTTAATCCTTGCATTTTCCCTCGCTTTTTAATATCTCAATTATTTGTTCCATCTGTTTAACATTTAAAAAATCATGAGCATAAACTTTGATTTGTTCAAGTGTAAGCCCTTGGTAAAATCCCTGCCTTATTTTCTTTAGTTGCTCATCACTAAATACTTGGTGAGCGATAATCTGATTATATCCCCGAATATCACTTGTTATTTCACGCTCACTTTTATTACAACCAAGTCCTAAACGATAAATTGTCATTTCACTTACAGTGTAATATGGTTTTGCAAATTTGATAATCTTCCTAAAAGATAAACCCTCCTGGGCTGCTGTTTTAATTTGCCACATTTGCTGGGATGTAAATTCTGGGTCTGTTATCAACTGCAAAACTTCTGCATCAACTTTTTCATTAATTGCATGCTTTAAAACGCCCATTTGCTTTGCATTATAAATTGTTTTGGCAAAAACACTAATTTCTTCTTCACTTAATCCCAAAACTTTAGCCTTTGCAATTTGCTCCAGTTGTGGTGGGAAAAAGCGATTTTTCTTTTTCTTAATTATTTCGATAATTGCATCTGTACTATGATAACGATTATTAATATCAACTGCTGTTGCTTTTGTAATCAGTTCATTGTATTCATAACGATACTCGTAGCCACATTCATTAATTAAAATTTCAAGTGTTTTACCAAGTGAATAAATATCTGAGCGAATATCAGTTTGCTTCATCATGTATAACTCTGGTGCAACAAAGCCCTTTGTTCCACTATGAGTTGTATCTTGGTGTTTATTTTCATCATACACACGGGAAATATCATAATCAATGAGTTGAACTAAATTATGTTCATCAATTATAATATTGGCTGGTTTCACATCACGATGTAAGATATTCTCTTTATGTAAAGCTGATAATCCTGAAGCCACTTGATAAATTATACTATCAATTTCTGCTTGGTTTAATTGAATTTTTTCTTCAATTAATTCCTCAATTGTCTTTACTTTTTTTAATTCAACTAAATATTTAAATTTTTGTTCATCTGCTTCGTGCTTGTAAAAAGCAACTATTCCGTGTAAATTTTCAGTTGTTTTAGCAACATCAGCAATCTGCCTTAATAAATTATAATTGATGATATCTGTTGTTTTTTCAATATAAACCTTATGATTTTGGTCAATAAACTGCCTAAACTTTTTATTTTTATATTGATAAATACCATTAGACTTTAAATTTAATTTCATTTTTCTCCTAATAACTGAGTCAAGAGTCTAACTCTAATTTTATTTATTTATCGCTTTAATTCATTTAAATTTCATCTCTTATTTTCTCCTAATAATATTATAACATTTATTAACAAGATAATTATTTTAACACCTTTATGTACTTACAAGTTACTATAAATTACTAGTTTAATTTTTAAAAATATTGGACAAGTGATGAAATTAAGCTCAATTTATAATATTATTTAAAACATCCTTAAAGTTTTTTAAAATGTATTTGTTCTACTTATAACTATTTGTTGTAAACATTTGCTCGACCTCCTCTTGGCTAAAATGGTATAATAAGTTTATGAATATAAAGGAGACAATATGAAATTTAATTTTTTTTCAATGGTAAATGTTGAAGAAGCGGTATATAATGGATGGCGAATTTTTGGATTTAGACAATATGAAAATTGGTGGGTAAAAAAAGGATCATTACATGCTTCATAGTTTTTTAAATGCCGCTATAAAAGAGTTTGAAGATATTCCAGAAAAATTATCTATAAAGACTAAATTAAATTTAGGATTATTAGTATTAATACCAATTATAGGTGTTATTACTTTCTATAAATATGAAAATTGGGGGAAAAACGCGAAGTTACTGATTATTATATTTGTAATATTATTACAGTTGACATTTTCCATTATAGAGATAATATTGTACAATAGATATATACACTTATTTGTGCTTTAAGACCATGTAGGTAGATATTAAAATGTATCTTATTTTTTTAGTCACATTAAAACATACTGATAATACATATATCAATAGACTGTATTTTTGTATAATTTTAATTTTTAAAAATATCCGCAAGGAACTAATGTTCTTCGTGGATATCTTTATTTAATATTTAATTTTAACGACCAAAGTCTTCAAAGGCGGCAAAACCTTCTCCAATTGCTGAAGACACTTGTGTTGTATACATAAAACACTCTTTATCATGTTCACTAACTAAATGACGAACCATTTCCACCTTTTTCGGTTTTACAACACAGATTAAAAGTGAACGTTCTTCTTTATTATATGTTCCCATTGCTTGAATTTGGGTAATTCCAACACTGGCATCTGTTAATAAAATTTCACGTAATTCATTTGGTTTTTTGGTAATAACATGAATCGCTTGTGAATTTTGCAGACCACGATCAATTAAGTTTGCTGTTACTGTCATCATAATTGTTGAAGTACATGCGTATAGTGTTGACTCAACACCAAATAAAATTAGTCCACAACTAATTACAAATAAATCAGAAATAGCAATCCCTGTTGAATACTGAACTTTAAAGTATTTAGAAATGATTTTTCCGGTAATTGTTGTTCCTCCTGTACTACCACCACTTAAATGTAAAAAGTGTACAGCAACTCCCAGTAAAACTCCGGCAACTACAACTGCGAAAAAAACATCATCAATTACTGCTTTTTTCGGAACAATTGCTAAGAATATTGGAAATAGTATATTTGCTCCAATAATTGTTTTAATTGCAAATTCCTTACCAATAAAAATAAATGCTGCAAGTAATAATACAAAATTTGCCACTGCAACGAATATCGTTGTATCAATTCCAAACAACTCTTGGATAATTAGCGAAAACCCTGTAACCCCTCCGGCTGCAATATTGTTTGGGGCTAAGATTGCATTAAAAATAAACGCCATTAAGAAAATGGCAATCATAAAGTTAACTGCTGTTATTAAATTTTTCTTCATATCTTCCTTCCCTTATTACTAATGAAATAACCCAATCGACTTGGGTTATTTTTATTAATTAATAATTTCTGCTAAATCAAATTCCTCTTCTTCTTCAGTTAAAATTTGGTTGGCATTTGTATAATATTCTGTAATATTTTGAGTATGGTCTCCAATACGCTCTAAATCAGAAATCATATCAACATATGAAACTGCTAATTTACCCACACAAACATCATTTTTCACACGACGTAAATGTGCTTTATAGTATTTTCTTTCCATACGGTCTAATTGTTTTTCTTTTTCAATTATACGACCAACTAAAG
>CAZFWW010000022.1:0-18487 GCA_964522645.1 uncultured Mycoplasmatales bacterium | reverse complement strand
TATTTACAAATATACTGGGATGAAGAAGAAAAACCATTTTGTTTTTTAGAAGAAAACACCCGAAAATAAAGGAGTTATAAATAAAATAGGATTCTTTTTAAAAAAATAGTTGCATTTAAACTTATAATGAGTTATAATAAAACTGTACAAATAGTACATTAAAATTAAATTAAAATAAAATTAAAAATAAAATCAAAAAATAAAGAATATATTAAGTTTAGGAGACTCACTCTAGTGAGTCTTTTTGTATTTAATATTTCTTTTAGTCTGTTATAAAAAAAAGTAATATTTTTTTACATCGATAATTTAATTTTGATATACTATAACCTATAGAAAAGGAGCAGTAGTGAAAGAAACAAAGAAATTAACAATAGCTGCATTTGTACTAATGATTTTAACATCAGTATTTGGTGTTACAAACATTGGTATCGGTTTTTACCGAATGGGGTATGCAGCAATTCCAATGTTCATATTAGGTGGATTATTATACTTCATTCCATATCTATTTATGATGATTGAACTTGGAACAGGATTTAAAGACTCTGAGGGTGGAATTTATTCATGGATGAATGAAACAGTATCATCACGTTTTGCATTTTACGGAATTTTCATGTGGTATTCTTCATATGTAATTTGGATGTTTGGTAAGGCCTTAAACATCTGGACACCACTTTCAGTAGCAATTTTAGGAAAAGACATTACAGCAACTATGAACCCAATTACGTTAACAGTTCTTGCTGTAGTATTAATAATCGGATTAACATTACTGATTTTTAAAGGTACAAGCAAATTTGCAAAAATTGCTAGTATCGGAGGATTATCAGTAATTGCATTAAATGTAATTTTAATTTTCGGAGGATTAATTGTATTTGCCTTAAATGGTTTTCAATTTAGTCATGAATTAACTATGAGTTCATTGATTGAATCACCAAACCCAGCATATACATCACCAATAGCTGCACTTGGATTTGTGGTATTTGCAGTATTTGCTTATGGTGGAACAGAAGCTATGGCTGGAATTGGTGATGAATTAGAAAATCCAGATCGTGACTTAAAGCGTGGTATTTTTATTGCAGGAGCATTTATTGTTATCTGTTACGTAATTGGTTTCTTTATGGTAGGTGCAATTATGCCATGGGAAGCTTTTGGTGATAAGGTTAACTCACTGAGTGCATTATATACAATTATGGATAACTTAGGAAATGAAATTGCTGGTCCTGCACTTGGACAAGCACTAATGCGTTTTTCAGGGTTAGGAATGTTCTTCTCATTTTTAGGAGCAATGATTACACTTATGTATGCACCACTGCGTCAGTTAATTGAAGCAACACCAAAAGAATTTTGGCCTGAATCATTCCAAAAACAAAATGAAGAGGGAATGTTAACAGGAGCTTTAAAAGCACAAGCAATAATTGTTATTGTGATTTTAGTTGCCAAAGGATTAGGGTCATTAATTGATCAAGCTGGGGCAACAGCATTATTTGAAAATATCGTTACAATGACAAATGTAGCCATGACTTTACCATATTTATTTTTAATTTGGTCATGGTATAAATTCCGTACAAGTGATAAATTTACGCCTGGAATTATTTTAATCAAAGGTAAAAAATCAGTAGTATTCTGGTTAGTTATGACACTTGTAATGGTTACATTTGGAAATGTATTTACAATTATTGATCCGTTCTTATCAGGGGAGATATCAAGTGGAATTTGGACAATTGCTGGTCCTATCTTCTTTATGGTTATTGCCTCAATAATTTATAATCGAAAAAAATAAGTAAAATTAATACCCAAGTTTTGGGTATTTTTTTTAAAGGAGTAAGTTTATGCAAAAGAATGTTATTGAAAAATTAGAAAAAATTGCAAAAGAGAAAAACAACCAAGGAAGATTGGCAGCATATTTATTAAATTATGAGGGCGATTTACTTGACTTAAAAATTAGAATGATTTGTGATGATATTTATGTATCAGTTGCTACGGCAACCAGACTGGCAAAACGTTTGGAATTAAATGGTTTTAATGAATTGAGAATTTATTTAATCGAAGAGTTAAAAGAACGTGACATTAATCGAAATCAAATTCGTAATATTTCAATTGACAATTATTATACAGATATTAAAAATTCATTAGATAAAACACTATCAATTACTTCGTTTGAACAAATTAAAATAATTAGTAGTGAGTTAATGGCATATAATAACATTGATTTTTATGCTGTTGGGGGAAGTAATGTAATTTTACAAGATATAGCCTATAAGCTTGCCCGCTTAAAAAAACGAGTATCAGTTTATAGTGATACGCATTTACAGTATGTTCAAGCAATGAATAGTGATCAAACAACAATGGCATTTGCTTTAAGTTATTCAGGAACAACCGAAGAGATATTAAATATGTTGAAAATTGCTAAAGTAAATGGAGCAAAAACAATATTAATGACTCATAATCAGGAAATAGATTATGAATATGTTGATTATGTTATCCCAATTGATTCAACAGAATTATCATGCCGAACATATTCCATAACATCAAGAATTGCTGCACTCACAATTTTAGATTTGTTATATTTAAAAATGATTGATAGTGACTTTGAACATTATCAAACAATATTAGAAAAAACTAGAAAACAGAAATAATCATGAAAATTTTTTCATGATTATGTTTTTTTTATCCAAAAGTAAATGTTATCATAAAATTGTAAGATTGGAGTAAGATGAAAATAAATTTAGATAAAATTGCAACAGAAAAGCAGAATGAAAAATCGCAAGCATTAGATAAAATGTCAGCACTGGAAATAGTCAGTTTGATTAATCATGAAGATCAGAAAGTTGCACAAGCATTAGCAGAAGAAATTGAAGCAATTAGCAAAGTGGTAGAAGTAGCAGCAAGTACAATCAAAAATAAAGGTAGAATTATTTATATTGGTGCAGGAACAAGTGGTCGACTTGGTGTTCTAGATGCAGTAGAATGTCCTCCAACATATGGAGTTGATTATAATACCGTGATTGGACTGATGGCTGGAGGAGAAGCAGCATTTATTAAAGCTCAAGAAGGATGTGAAGATGATCCTTTATTAGCAGTAATAGATTTGAAAAAAATAAATTTAAAGAAAAACGATTTGGTAGTTGGAATTGCTGCAAGTGGCCGTACTCCATATGTAATTGGTGGACTTGATTACGCCAATGAAATAGGAGCAAATACAGCAACTATTGCAATTACATATGATTCTCAAGTGAAAAATCATGCCAAATATCCAATTGAAGTCGAAGTAGGTGCTGAGGTAGTAACTGGTTCAACGCGAATGAAAGCCGGAACAGCCCAAAAAATGATTTTAAATATGATTTCAACCGGAGCAATGGTGTTAAATGGTAAAGTTTATAAAAACTTAATGGTTGATGTTATGCAAACAAATGCCAAATTAAAAGTGAGAGCTAAAAATATTGTAATGAGTGCAACAGGATGTACAGATATTGTTGCAGCAAAAACACTAGAAGCAGCTGATGGAAGTGCTAAAGTCGCAATCATCATGATTTTAGTTAATTGTAATCAGAAAACAGCAGTAGAATTACTGGCAAAAAATGAAGGGTTTATTAATAAAGTGTTAGGAGATTAAGATGAATAATAACGAAAAAGCAAAAATAATTGTGACAAGTTTAGGTGGAGTAGATAATATTGAAAAGGCGTTTAATTGTATGACGCGTGGTCGTTTTATTATTAAGGATAAAAGTAAAATAAATGTTGAACATTTAAAAGCGCAAGACTTTATTTTAGGACTTAATGATGCTGGAGAGCAATATCAATTAATTTTGGGTCCAGGTAATGCCCAAAAGATTGTAACAGAGATAAATGAAGAATATGAGTTTACCAAAGAAGAGGTTGAAAATAACTGGGAAGAAAATAAAAAAACGTATAAAAAAGAAAGTAAAGTAAGTGAGATTTTAAAGAAAATAGGTGAAGTGTTTATCCCAATGATTCCAGGATTTATTGCTTCGGGAATCTTACTTGGAATTGCTAATATTATTTTAAATGTAGCAACAGCAAATCAGATGGGTGCTGAGCAAGTTGAGTTGCCAGCCGTATATTACCTATTAAAAATGATAGGAATGGCACTATATGGTTATTTAGCCGTTTTTACTGGAATCAATACTGCCAAAAGTTTTGGTGGGACAGAGATTCTTGGAGGAATAATAGGGGGTCTAACATTATCAACAGATATTCCAAATTTATTCTTACAATTAGGCTTTGATGAGGTCTTAGCAAATTCAATGCGTGCAAAAGGTGGGATTTTTGGTGTTCTTTTTGCAGTGATTTTCATGTCATGGATTGAAAAGAAAATTCGTAAAGTTGTACCAGGTATGTTAGATTTAATTGTAACCCCAATTATAACGTTATTATTAACAGCAGTTGCAACATTATTTGGTTTTATGTTGTTTGCTGGATATTTAACAGAAGTTATTAATATGGTGTTGGACTTTTTAATTGGTCAAAGTGGTGTTTTCTCAATGATTTCAGGTGGAATTATTGCAGGATTTTTCCTTCCGCTAGTAACATTTGGGATTCACCAAGGATTTACCCCAATTTATATTAATGAAATTGCAACAAATGGGGCAACTTATATTTTTCCAATTGCGGCAATGGCAGGTGCAGGGCAAGTTGGTGCAGCAATTGCAATTTATTTTAAAGCTAAAAAAGCCGATGATAAACGAATGCAAAAAATTATTTCAGGTGCTATTATTCCAGGATTTTTAGGAGTTGGAGAACCATTAATCTATGGTGTTACTTTACCTCTTGGAAAACCATTTATTACAGCAGGAATGGGAGCAGCACTTGGAGGTGCGTTTGTTGCGTTTGCAAAAGTAGGAGCAGTTGCAACAGGTCCAAGCGGTCTGACAATCCTACCACTTATTATCCCAAGTGATATGCTTCAATACATAATTGGTTTGGTTGTGGCATATATTGGCGGATTTATATTTACTAATTTTTTATATGATTATAAGAAATAGTAGTTATCAATTATTATGATTTTAAGAGGAATAGTCGTTAGATTATTTCTTTTTTTAATTCCAAGTAACTTTATCGTTTCAAGTAGTAATTAGTGTTATAATAATAAAAGTAAGGGAGTATGATGTTTATTACAATTGATAAATTATTCAAAAAATTCTATGATCAGGTAATCTTTAATGATGCCAATTACGTAATTAATGAAAAAGACAAGATAGGAATAATTGGGGTTAATGGAACGGGAAAAAGTACCCTATTAAAAATGATTGCTGGTTTTGAAGATATAGATAGTGGTGCAATTAATGTTAAAAGTGGAATTAAAATTAGTTATTTATCACAAAGTCAAGACTTTGATGAAACCAAAACGGTAAAATATGTAGCAATTGATGAAATGAAAAAGCGAAACCCAAATTTAGAAGAATATGAAATTATTGCGATGTTAAATAAACTGGGGATTAGTGAATTAGATACAATAATTAAATCACTAAGTGGGGGTCAAAAAAAGCGTATTGCTTTAGCGATTACACTACTTGAAAAAAGTGATTTACTAATTTTAGATGAACCAACAAACCACCTTGATCACCAAATGATTCTTTGGTTAGAAGAATACTTAATTAAATTTAATGGTGCATTATTAATGGTAACCCACGATCGTTATTTCCTAGATCGAGTAACGAATAAAATCATGGAAATTAACCATGGAAAAATTTATAACCATAATACTAATTATTCAGGATATTTAGAGCGTAAAATTGAACGTGAGGAAATGGAAAGAGCATCAGAACGCAAGCGAAATACTTTATTAAAAAAAGAAAAAGAATGGATGGCTCAAGGGATTAAAGCAAGAGGAACAAGAAGTAAAAAACGTGTCGAACAATTTGAAGCATTATTAAATACTAAAAAAATTCAGACAGATGGTGAATTGCAATTAGATAGTTTTGTATCACGGCTTGGAAATAAGACAATTGAATTACATGATGTCAGTAAAAAATATGAAGAAATTCAAGTGTTACAACCTTTTTCATACCAATTTCAAAAATTTGATCGAATCGGTCTGATTGGAGATAATGGGAGTGGTAAAAGTACTCTTTTAAATATTATTACAAATGAACTTGAACCGACTAGTGGAATGGTTGAAATTGGTGATACAATTAAAATTGGTTACTATAAACAAGAACCAGTATCACTAGATGATAATCAAAAAATTATTGATTACGTTAGTAATATTGCAACGGAAATAAAAATGCCAACACGAACAATGAGTGCAAGTCAATTATTAGAAACCTTTTTATTTGATCGTAAAAAACAATACCAATATATTAAGCACTTAAGTGGTGGTGAAAAGCGTCGTTTATATTTGTTAACGATTTTGATAAGTGCCCCAAATATTTTAGTATTAGATGAACCAACAAATGATTTAGATATTCAGACATTAACGATTCTTGAGGATTTTCTTGATGATTATCCAGGAATTATAATTACGGTTTCACATGACCGCTATTTTTTAAATCGTGTTGTTGATAAAATTTTTGAAGTGACAAAATCAGGACAAATTAAGATATATAATGAAGGATATGGTGAGTACTTTAATAAAATTAAAGAAGAAAAAAGCGAAAAGGGTCCAAAAAAAGTTGAAACAAAAAAATCAACTATTAAAAAAAATGTCGGAACAACATTAAAGTTTACGTATAAAGAGAAGCGTGAATTTGAAATGATTGATGAAGAACTAGGTGAACTTGAAGCGCAAATTGAGCAAGTTGATTCTGAGTTAATGAATGTAGGAAATGATTTTGAAAAATTGAGCAAATTAACTCAAAAAAGATCAGAATTGGAAGAAGCATTGAGCGAGAAAACAGAGCGTTGGTTTTATTTAAATGATTTGAATGATAAAATAAATAATAGATAAGGAAAGAAGATGAGTAAGATATTAGAGGAATATAAAGTAAAAATTGATCCGGAAATTTATCAACAATATACGGAAACTAATCGCAATTTGACTAAAGTTAAATTAGCGTTAGAAGAACAATATCAGTATGTTAATGAGATGAATTTACGAATTAAAGAAAACGATGCGTTATATAAGCAAACCAAAGTTCAACTTCAAACACTAATTGCAACTGAAACCCAATATACAGAATCAGAATTAGATGTTCAATTAAAATTTATTTCGCAAGAGCAAGTAAGAATCCGTCAAGAAAACGATAAGTTAATTGCTGATTATAAGAAGATTTTAAAAGCAATTGAAGAAAATGAAATGAAAAAAGTAACGCTAAAACAAGAATTAGATAGAATTAAGATTCCATCAAAATAATAAAAAAAGAACACACAAATTAATGTAATGAACTGGAGTACAGTTTAAAGTCAAAAGTTTGAGTGTTCTTTTTTTAATTTTAAAGATTAAAATCAGCAAGAGTATGACAAATGTGAGTTGGTTTAATTGCTTTTTGTTTGATTTCTTCAAGGCTAGTTAACCCTGTTTGGACATAAATTGTATCCATACCAATGTTAATTCCTGACATGATATCAGTATCATAATTATCACCAATCATTGCAACATCTTTTGCATTTAACTTCATTTGTGCTAAGGCTTCATTCATGATATAATGGCTTGGTTTTCCCATAGTGATAGCCTTTGTTTGGGTTGTGCACTCAAGAAGAGCAACAAATGAACCATTACCAGGTAACATTCCACGTTCACTAGGTAATGCAATATCAGGGTTAGTTGAAATGAATTTTGCTCCATTTCTAATTGCTAAAGCAGCATCAGCAAAATCAGTATATGTTACTTTATTGCTGTAACCACATACGACAACATCAGCAGTTATGGATGTTGTAACATTTAAATTATTTTCTAAAATAGCCTCTTTAAGTCCGCCATCACCAATAACATATATCTGGTCATCTTTGTGATTTTCAACTAGATAATTTGCAGTTGTTCGTGCTGTTGTACAGATGTGTTCAAAACCGATATTGTAACCCATTTTGTTTAATTTATTGACAACATCTTCCTCCGTATTAGATGAATTATTTGTAACAAATTTAAATGGTATATTTTTTTCTAGTAATTTATTAGTAAAATCAATAGTTTGATTAATAACGTTGTTTCCAAGGTAAGCCGTACCATCTAAATCAATTAAATATCCTTTGTACATATATATTTCTCCTTTGTTTTCTAATTTGTAATTATATTATAACAAATAAAATAATTAGTAAATATATTTGTATTTTACTCAAGTAAAAAAGTTTATTTGATATGTTGATGGGATGTTATAAAAATTTTTAAAAATTTAAAAAAAAATTTATGCGATTTTAACTTGTAATTAGAATATAGGGTGTTATAATGTGAGTAAGTAAATGTTTAAATTATTGTGAGTTAAATGTTAGAAAGTTGACTTTAAATAAAGATATTAGTTATAGTTTTTTAAATCATATAAAAATTAGAAACTTCTGGGAATTAGTTGATGAAGAAAAAATATAATCTTTAATTTGATATTTGCTTAGTAATGAATGATTATTATTTGTATAAAGTAAAAGGATTAATAATATATCTATTAAATGGCTAATTAGAGTAATTTCTAATTGGTCATTTGACAGGTGCATTTAAAAATCAAATAAAGGAGATGATTATGAAAAGTAGCAATAAATATGTTGTTTTAATTGCCGGTATCGTTTTTAATTTATCAATCGGTGTATTATATTCGTGGAGTGTAATGAAGTATTCACTTGTTAATGATCTTAATTGGACAACGAGTCAATCAACGCTTCCATATACAATCGCAATTTTTGTATTTGCGTTAGGATTACTAATTGGAGGAAGAATTCAAGATTCAGTTGGACCGAAAAAAGTAATTGCAACAGGTGGTTTACTTGTCGGATTTGGGATGATTATTTCAAGTTTCTTTATCGATACACCAGCTTTAGTTGCAGTGACATTTGGTGGAATTACAGGTTTAGGAATTGGGTTTGGTTATGGTGCAGTATCACCAGCGTGTTTAAAGTGGTTTCATCCAACTCAAAAAGGATTAATTAGTGGATTAGTTGTAGGTGCTTTTGGGTTAGGTGCAGTAATTTTCTCACCACTTACAAGTAAGTTACTAGAAACTAATGATGTTGCAACAACTTTTTTAATTTTAGGAATTGGAATTGGAATAGTCAGTTTTATTACCGCTCAATTTATTTCTAATCCACCAGCAGGATATGAACCGGTGAATCCAAAAGGAGCAACTGAAAACCAAACAGAAGTAAAATCAATTGTACCATCTGATTATACATGGAAAGAAATGATAAAAACAAAACAGTTTTACCTAATATTCATTATTTTTACTTTAGGTTCATCAGTAGGACTGATGATTATTGGTAATATGAGTAATATCTTTATCGATCAAGTTGGTGAAAGTGCAGTATTCACAGCAACATTAATGGTATCGTTATTATCAGTATTTAATGCTGGAGGTCGTGTTTTATCAGGAATTATTTCAGATAAAATTGGTCGTGTTAACACATTAATTATTACAGCATTATTACAAGGATTAGTTATGTTATATTTCCCATACATTGATTCAATCCCAGCTATTATTATTGGTAGTATGGTAATTGGTTATTCATACGGGTCTTATTTATCAGTAATCCCAGCTTTTACAGCAGATAATTATGGTCTTAAAAATTATGGATTAAATTACGGAATTATTTATTTATCATGGGGATTTGCTGGTGTTATTGCCCCAATGATTGCAGCTAGTATTGGAATTGAAAAAGCATATGTTGTGTGTGCTGGATTGTCATTCTTTGTATTAGCGATTGCACTGATGTTAAAAAAAGTTGGCTCAGTTGAGACAAAAGCATAAAATAAATCAATTAAAATATTTTAAAGTAAGAGCAAAGTAATTTGCTCACTTTTTTTGTTGATTAAATTTTAAATCAATAAATTATTTTTAACGTATTTTATTTTTTGAGTAACATTAAAATTACTATTTTAATATATAAAAATGTGGAAATGTGTTATAATAATGGTGGAATTATTGTATGTCATTTTGGGGTAAAAAATGAACGATAATTTAATAGTGATAATTATGGATTAAAGTGAGGTATGATGAACTATTATATTTCTTCAAATAAAGTTACAATTGAAGGATATCAAACAATAAGTATTCATTCAAATATTAACTTTGAAAATGATGTACTATTTTTTGATGATTTGGCATTGGCGATTAAATATAGTTATTATTTTAAAAATAATAAACTTATTGTTAAATTGCAAAAAAAAGATTTAAAACGGTTAGACAAATTAAAGTTTTTGATTTGTTATGCACCAAACATCGAATTTACGTATCCGCTTGATATACGGGGAGAATTATTATTTAAACAAATTGTTTTTGTTTATAAATTAATTAATAGAGTTCAAAAACCTAAAAAATTATTATACAATGTTGTTGAAACAAAATTTACTGATGAGAATATTTATATTCTTGATGGTGTTATAATTAATAAACCAAATTCCACGGTTAACGAAATCCATTATTGGACAAATAAAGATGAAATAGATATCAACTATAAACTAGTTAAACAGGATAAAAAAATTTATCGTAATAATCAAGGAGATCAAAAAATCTTTTTGGAAGATTATGATTATATTATGGATGAAAACTTAGAATTATCAGCCGTAAATTTTATTCCTCGTGTGTATATATATCGGATATTTGTTGAGGGTAATTATTCCTATATGGATATTATGTATCAAGATTACATGCATTTACGATACAAGCCGGAGATTATCACAAATCAAGAAATAGAAATAATTAATAATGAAAATGATTGTAAATATTATAGTAATAAATCGATTGATTTTCCAGAAAATTTTAAACGAATCAAGTGGAAAACAACTGATGAAATCAACTTTTCATTCATGTATAATGACCAAAAGATGGTTACATATGGTAAAAGAAAAGTATATAACAATTTAATTGTTAATAATTATCGAATAAAAGTTCATGGACACGGACTATCACTTAATAAGATTAGTATTCCAGAAAATTTATCAACGTTAGAAAAAAAGTATTATAAAATTCAGTCTAGTAAGATTGAAGAACAAATATATTTATTTCAAGATCGAGCAAACAGTGCCGATGATAATGCAGAAGCACTATATCGTTACTACCAGGAACATAAAAAAGCAATTACATGTTATTTTATTTTGCATAAATCAAGTAAAGATTATAATAGATTAAAAGCAGAAGGATTTAATTTAGTTGAATTTGGTAGTGAGAGACATAAAGAGTTATATTTACAATGTGATAAACTAATTTCAAGTCATGCAGCGCGTCGAATATACGATCCATTTTATCCAAATCATATTCATCGTAACTTTGAGAAGTTTAAATTCATCTTCTTACAACACGGAATAATAATGGGTGAGCATCATGGATTTTTAGACCATTTAAACAATAAAATCGATTTATTTATTGCTTCAACTGCCGAAGAAAAAAAGTTAATTGAAAACTTTTCGGGATTTGAATGTATTATAAATACAGGATTAGCTCGTTATGATAACTATGAAACAAGTAAGAATGGAGATTATATTTTGTATGCTCCAAGTTGGAATTTAATATATGAAGGAAATCTTCAGGATAGTATTTATGTTAAAGAAATTGAGAAAGTTATAAATAGTGAAAAAATATATAATACTTTAAAGAAACATAATAAGCAATTACAATTATTACTTCATCCAGAATTTATAAATTTAAATATAAATTTCATGAATAAATATGATGTGAAAATTTTATCAAGTAGTGATGTATATTATCGCAAGCAACTAAGTGAATGTGCCGGACTAATAACTGATTATTCATCGTTGTTTTTTGATGTTTTATACCAAGAAAAAGTGGTTATTCTTCATCAACCATATGAATTACATCATGAAAATAAATCATTACAGACATTTTATCCAAGTGTCGAGCAGACAGATTCAATTATAGACTTAGAAACTATTATTGAACAAGTAGCAAATAATAACTGGAAGTTATCACCAGTTCAAAAGAATAACTTAAAAAATATATATTCATATAGAGACTTTAAAAATTGCGAAAGAATTTTTAAGAATATTGAAAAAATATAGTTTAAGAGAGGAAAATATGACAAAAGAAATTACAGTAATAGTACCAGTGTATAACGTGGAAAATTACGTGGCAGAAACAATAAATTCATTAATAAACCAAACATTTTTTACAAATATAGAAATTATTTTAGTTGATGATTACTCAACTGATAATTCATTAGCGATTTGTACTAAATATGAAAAAATTTATGACAACATTAAAATAGTAAAAACAAATGGAAAAGGGTTATCAGATGCAAGAAATACAGGGTTAGATTTAGTTGAAACACCGTATGTAATGTTTATTGATTCAGATGACTTATTTACTCCTGATGCATGTTTTAAAATGTGGGATTCAATCAGAAAGAACAAGTTAGATATTGTTGTTGGTGATTTAGAAATGTTTCCTAAAAAAACGCCAGAGTATCGTTGGAAAAAATATTTCGGATGGGGTGATCAAATTCTTGATATTTATCATGAAGGAAGTGACATAATCTGGTATCCATCAGCGTGTACTAAAATATTTAGAACAAGTTTTTTAAATAAAGAAAAATTAAGATTTAAATCAGGACTGCACTTTGAAGATGCATATACAGTTACACCACTGATGATTAGTGCACGTTATATTGGACTTGTTGATTCAGTTATCTACAAATACCGTAAACGTGATGATAATACTTCAATAATGGATAATCTACAAAAGAAGAAAAATTTCTATGACCATTTAATCGTTAATGAAAACTTAATTCAATATTGTGACAGAAGTTTAAGTTTAAAGCGTTCAATTCATAATTTTGTTGTTCAAACATATGTTACTTTTTTAAATGGTTTTCATAATCCTTATGTTGGACTTACGGAAACCGAAAAACTTGAAATTTTTGATCGATTAACAAAATTATATGCTGATATTCACCCAATGACAGTTGATAGTTTATTAAGACCAAATAACAAAGTTAATTTATATGGTGTATTTGAAAAAGATTATCAAGTGATTTTAGACAGATGCATTAATGCACTAGGATTAAAAATAACAGAAGGTAAATTGCAACCATTAATTTATCGTCATCATACAAATGCAGCTTTTGAGCCTGAAAATTGGAATTTACTAATTGATCGCATTGAATCTGATGCTACAGGAATAATTATTAAGAGTAATTTTAATTTTAATGGAATTAAATTTAATGAGTTTGTTGATGCTGAAATAAATTTAAAAGTATTTAGTAATAATGGAAAAGTAGAAATTATAAAAGGACAACAATACTGGAGATATGATGGTGTTACTGTTGATATTCCCGATAAGTTTATAGGTGTTGAATTTGTAATTCCAAGTTACATCATTAAAAAGTTAGACTTTATTGAAAAATATCAAGTAGTAGTTGATGATGGATATCAAAATATTGTTGTAAAGAATGTTCAATTTAACGGACTTTTAAACCAATATAATGGAATATATAAAATAGGTGCTGATAAAATTAGAGTTGATTTTGCATTACTAGGAAGAAAATTAGAAATAAGTCATGTTACTAAAACAAAAGTTAAGAGTATAATCAAGGAACAAATTAGAGTTCTTAGAAAGACAAAGAGAATGGTAACTAGATCTGTTCCGTATTTCCCGAGAGTTATGTACTATATTACAAAACCAATATTAGCAAAGAAAAAAATAAATATTATTGGTGAAAGAGGAGATACATTCCAAGACAACAGTAGTGTATTATATAAGTATTGTACAAAAAATGGAAAAGAAGATAGCACTTATTTCTTAGTTGAAAAAGATACTCCTGCGTATGAAGAAGCAAAAAAATATGGAAAAGTAATCAAAATGAATTCATTAAAACACTGGTTATATTTATTAAATGCGGATAATGTAATCACTTCATATTCTATTACGGGTTATATGTTACCAAAAACAATTAATAAAAACGATTTTCTAGAATATTATGCAGACATATGTAAATATACAAAAATCAATTTACAACATGGTGTTACATATAATAATGTAGTTCGTTCAATGTCAAGAAATAGAACAGGATTTGATAAAATTGTAGTTACAAATAAACTTGAAGAAGAATATGTTAAAAAATCAGGATATGCTGATAATGATTTATTAAAAGTTGGTTTACCTCGTTTTGATTGTTTACCAAATAAAGAAGATAAGACAATTAAGAAGATTCTCTTTATTCCAACATGGAGAAGTGACATTGTTAACAAGTCTTATGCTGGAGAAACAAATAAAACTTCAAACATGTTTATGGAGACAGAATACTATGAAAAAATCAATGGGTTATTGACAAATGAAAAATTAAATCAATTAATTATTGATAAGGAATTAGAGTTTGTGTTTAAACCTCACTATGAAATAGAAGAATTTATAGACACTTTTACATTTGATGACAATATTAAATTGAAACCAGAAGTAAATGTGCAGCAATCATTAATTGATGCCGACCTAATTATAACTGATTATTCTTCAGTATTCTGGGATGGAATCTTTATGAATAAACCAATTTTATATTATCAATTTGATAAAGAAAAATTTAATGGTCTTCACTATTCGGAAGGTTACATTAGCTTTAATGATGACAGTTATGGGAAAGTTCTTAAAGAAGAAGGAAAACTTGTAGACGTAATTTGTGACTATGTAACAAATGATTACGAAACTGTAAGTGAGAAAACACGCGAAGAATTATTTGGATATTATAGTGATTCTAGTTGTGAAAAAATAACTTCTGAAATATTATCATAACAATTATCGAATAATTTATGAAAAAGAAACTAGCCAATTTGGCTAGTTTTTTGTTGTTTAAGGAATTTTATTTTAAAGGTTTCTTTTCAATGATAATTAAATAAGGTGGATTAACTAAATTAATGAATTCATATTTTAGAACATGATACTTATATTTCGATAGTTGTTGAATAAAAGGAAGAATGTTTCTTTCCTCTTCATGGTTATCATGTCCAGTATAGATTGTAACTAAACACGCTCCGTTAGGCTTTAATAATAATAGTGTTTGCTCAAGGGCAGAAATAGTACTACATGCGTTAGTTGTCAAATTTGAACTACTATTAGGTAAATAACCTAAATTATAAATTGCCAAGTCAATAGGTTCAGAGACGTACTGACTAAGGTGTTGATGTGAGTCACATATATATTCAATATTATTTAACATACAACACTTGTTCTTAGTATTATTAATTGCTTCTTTTTGAATATCAAAAGCATAAACTTTTCCCCGATGGGCACGAGTAGCAAGAAATAAAGTATCATTACCATTACCACAGGTAGCATCAACAACAACTGATTTAGAACTTACGTATCGCTTAATTGTTTCTTGGGTAAATTTATGTAGACTATCAACAATCATATTTAGCTCCTTGCATTGAATTCCGACGAACAAATTCTCGATCAATATCATTTAAAACACTTACTTTTTTTCGGGACCAGATTGGACCAATAAAGTTTTCACTTGGAGCATCACCAGTTAAACGATGAACAACAACTTTAGGGTTGAATAGTTCAAGTTGACTAACAACCAATTGAATGTATTCGTCACGCTTCATTAAAGTTAAAAATCCATTATTTAATTGATTAACAAGTGCAGTATCACTCATAGCATGTAGTAGATGAATTTTAATTCCTTGAATATCAAGTTTGGACAAATATTCATGTGTTTGCATCATCATTTGTGGTGTTTCTTTAGGTAAACCATTAATTGTATGAACAACAACATTAATGTTATGAGCTCGGAGTTTCTTTAAGCTAGTTTCAAAACATGCTAGATCATGTCCACGATTAATGATTTTTGCTGTTTCATCATGCATTGTCTGTAATCCAAGCTCAACAAGTAAATAAGTCCTTTGATTTAAATCGGCTAAGTATTCGATAACATCATCCTCCAAGCAATCAGGTCGAGTACCGATACTTATCCCCAAGCAATCATCTTTATTAGCAAAAATTTCAAATTTTTCCTTTAACACTTCAACAGGAGCGTAAGTATTAGTAAAAGCTTGAAAGTATGCAAGAAACTGAGCGTTTGGCCATTTGCTTGCCATGCGTTTTTTTCCTTCATCCCATTGTTTTAATAAGTGATCTTCCGGATGTCCGGCATAATCACCACTCCCCTTAATTGAACAAAATGTACATCCGCCAAATGCTGCTGTACCATCAATGTTCGGGCAAGTGAATCCGGCATTAATCGAAATTCTACCAACTTTTTGCCCGAATATTTGTTTAAAATGATAATCGAGTGTATGATAACGTTTGTTCGTATTAGAATAAGCAAAAGGTGAAAGTGAACTTTTATAAATTAAGTCTAAATGTTTAATATTATTAATATAATATGGTGAGCCCTGAACTTTGAAATTTATATTTCGATAAAGTTTAACTGCTGATAATTGGCTAGCAACTTTAATTTTTTTGTCCGTAAAATTGTTTGTAACATACTTAATTAAATTGCTCGCAACCCCTTGATTACGACATTCAATATCGGTACACATCCTAGTTAATTGATAATGGGTAGGAGTTATAATAAGTCGAAGTCCTCCAATGATTTTTTCACCATTAAATGCACCTATAAATAAAATGTCTTTGGAATCAAGCGAAAACTTATCATCAAAGACTAAATTGCTATCAATTTGTTGCTCATCAATAAAAACTTTTTGGATTAATTTTAAATATTGATTTAACTCATCATTATTAGTTATTTTTCTGATAGATACTTGCACACATTCTCCCGGTAATATTATTTTGACGATAACTAAAAAGTTTGTCATTACTATAAGTGTCAATGTCGGTTACAAAAATATTTTCCTTTTTAATCCCAGCTGAAATTGCTTGGAGAAAATTTAGTCTTTTAACATTAACTTTGTATTTAATATCATTTATTTGATTGTAACACGAAGAATAATCCAGGTAATCCATCTGTTTAATCAAATTAATTACATCTTTTTCGACTTCAAAATTAGTACTTTCAATGCTTGGACCAATTAATATTTGCATTGACTTAGGGTCAATATTATGCTTTTGACAAATTGTTGTAATTGCTTTGTACGTGATTGATTTTACAGTTCCTTGCCAACCAGCATGGATAACGCAAATAAGTTGATGACTTGGAGCAATTAGATAAATTGGGGTACAATCAGCAACAAAAGCATTAATAACAACATCATTATTAAATGTATACAGCCCATCACAATCATCAATTGCATCATCTGTAGTAAATATACCGCGACTACAATCATTTTTGCAAACTTCAATAATATTGGTTGAATGAGTTTGATTTGAAAAAACAAAATTTTCAAGTGGTTGATTAATTTTTAGGGCAAAATCATGACGATTTTGAATTACATCATCGGGATTATCCCCAACATGAAGTGCTAAGTTGTTCTCAGAATAGTTGTTAGCAGAATGACCTTGAATTTTAGTTGAAAAGAAAACACTAATTCCGTATTGATTCCATTTTGTAAATTCATAAATATTGTTTTCATTCAATGTAAAGTATGGTTGTTGTTTCATAAAAAATCTCCTTAAAGTGTATTATTTTTTTTTAACATTATTTTCGCGAAATAAATAATTTTGGTGTAATGCACGTTCATATTTACCGGCTTCGTCTGAATAATAATATTTTGCTTGTTTTAAATTACTCGGTAAATTATTCATTGTCTTTGCAATCTCAGGTGTATACTCATCTTTGTGTGGTTGATTATAGAGTAAATGATTGGGAATTGGTGCAATGTTTTTTGACTCAAGATCAGCAAATGCTAGATCAAAAGCCTTATATGCAGCATTACTCTTAGGTGATAGTGCTAAGTCAATTATAATATTTGCAATAATGATTCGCCCTTCAGGCATTCCAATTCGCATAAAACTTTGAGCAGCCATTTCAACTCGTGTAAATACTTCGGGATTTGCAAGCGAAATATCCTCATAAGCTGTAACAATTAATCGACGAAATAACGACTTTTCATCACCAACATGTAGGGCTCTTGCACCATAATGAAGGGCAGCATTAACATCACTTGCGCGAATTGATTTTTGCAGTGCTGAGAGTAAATCATAGTATTCACTATTTTTCGAATCATAAGCAATATTATTTTCAAATGTTTCAGCAATTAATTCAGAGTTAATTTCGCTATCTTCATAATATGTAATTAAGAAATCCAAAATTTTAGTAGCCATTCGGACATCACCACTACTTATTTTAGCAATAGTTGCAAAAACATCAGTGTTAGAAATATAATTATTGTGTTTATTTGCATTGATTTTTGTTAGTCCCAATGTTAATTCATCAATACTTATAGGTTTTAAGTGAAAAATTAATAGACGCGAACGTAGGGCAGCATTAACGGCAAATAATGGATTTTCAGTTGTTGTACCAATCAGAAAAATACTATCTTTTTCTA